>CAZYSR010000350.1:0-1922 GCA_964649525.1 uncultured Gammaproteobacteria bacterium | reverse complement strand
ACTCGAGGTGGACCACCCTCTTGATCAAAAAATGAAGACGCCTGAAAGCCAAAGTGACTATTAACAAAAGCGCCGGCTAGAATTTCAACCATCAGTGCCAACGCCATCCCTTTCGTTCCTCCTATTGTATTCAGGCTACCCTTCAGAACTTCTTTAGGATCTGTGGTAGATTGGCCCTTTTCATCCACTCCCCAATCATCTGGAATATCAGTCCCCTGCCCAGCGGCTTGCACAATTTTTCCTCGTGCTGCGATCGAAAGAGATAGATCCAATACGATTGGATCGTGTGATTTCCTGGGACAGGCAAACGCGATAGGATTGGTTCCAAATATTGGCTTTGCACCCCCAAAAGCATGCATCGCTTTAGGGGTGTTAGCTAGCATCAGTCCAAGAAATCCTCCCTGAGCGAGTTTTTCCACTGGGTGGCCTGCGACGCCACAATGATGTGATCCGACTATGGCTGCCATGACGATTCCCCCTCGCTCTCTACAGGCGGCTAGAAGTTCTTCCACGGCCAGACTGATAGCTGGATAGGCAAATCCTCCATTTGCATCAATTGCGATACTCTGATGAGATTTTTTTTGAATGAATGGAAGAGCCATCCCATCGACCTTTTGACAGTGCATCTGATCAATATAGGATGGAATTCGTGACATTCCATGTCCGGCTTGTCCATCAGCATCAGCTAATACTAGTGCTGATGCCACACTAGCGGCAACTAATTCATCAGCGCCTTGTGCAACGAGTGCCTTGTGAGCAAGGTGCTGCGCAGACTCAAAGGAAATTCGTACCTTTGAAATCAAACCACTTGTCAGGGACGCAAAACAATTTTTGGAGAAGCGACCTTCCCCTGAATTAATTCTTTAAATGCTTGAGAACCATCAGACAAAGGACGTTCATCAACCCAGTCGAGTGCCCCATATTCACCTTTAGCGATCTTTTGAACAGCAACACGAAAATCCAAAGCCGTGTATGTGTAGGTTCCAATAAAGGTAATTTCTGAAAGCGTCATTTTTCTGACATCCATTTCTCCGGATGCATCACCTAAGCCGATGTGCATGATTGCGCCACCGGGTTTTACAGCACGAATTGACGTTTGACGGGTTAACGAAATACCGACTGCATCAAATACGGCATCAAAATGGTTTTCCGCAATGTTATCGGTTGTTGGATTTACAACCTCGCAGACACCTGTAGACTCAATGACTTTAAGTCGATGTTCGTTGGTCTCAGAAAGCACTATTGACTTACAACCATAGTCACGCAGAATAATCGCACATAGCAAACCAACCGCACCACCACCGATAACGAGTGCATTTCCTTCTGACAAGGGACGCATGGCTATTCGTTCAACAAGTCTTACAGCGTGTAGAGATACCGCTGCAGGTTCTGCAAGAGCCAGTTTAACAGAATTTCCGCCGTTGGGAACTTCGACCAAATTTTTTGCAGGAATTCCGAATTGTTCGGCAAAAGCACCGGGTCGATTCATGCCAATTAATTTTCGGTCCAGGCACAAATTTGTTAAACCATTTAGGCAGTCGTCACACTCTCCACAAGTAATCAGGGGATTGACGACAACCTGTTTTCCTTTACCGGATCCTTCGATGACGGTACCGCAGACTTCATGTCCTAAAATCAATGGTGGTACTCGTCTGCTGTCATGCCCTAGATATGCATGTAAATCCGAACCACAGATTCCCACCGCCTCGACTTTAACTAAAGAATCACCCGGAAGCAGAGAAGGAGCCGGTTCAGGGCGAAATTCAATGATGTTTGGAGCTGTATATACAAGTGCTTTCATAACTTGATCAAAATTTACTTGGCAGTAAAGCCGCCATCAACAAACAATACCTGTCCCGTGACATAATCAGACGCCCTGGAAGCGAAAAACAATACAGGACCCTGCAAGTCTTCCATTGTAC
>CAZYSR010000349.1:0-3589 GCA_964649525.1 uncultured Gammaproteobacteria bacterium | reverse complement strand
TTCCCGAGCGTCTTGTGGGGTGTCTTTATGAACAAATAAGCCATTCCACAAGGCAATGTTCAGATTTGGAGCAATTTCTGCAACAGTCGGAACATCAGGTGTCAATCCAATACGCTCGCTACCAACTGATGCCAGAACCTTAATATCGTCCAGGCATGGGAGCACCAACTGAAGCGTGGTATTGATGACATCGACATCTCCCGATGCAAGCGTGTTACAATCCAATGCATCAAAAGCCGCATCAGAACTGTAGCTGAATCCCATTTCTCCCGCGAGTGCCAAAGTTACTCGTGTTGGAATCAGTGGCGCACCAAAATGACCTAGGGCTACATCATTGTCCTTCGCATGCTCCGCTAGCCCCTGCATGTCGTCGTATGGCGCATCTCCGCCTGCTGCAATAACAAACGGATAGGTCAAAAAGATACCTAAAGGTTCAAATGGATTGGGTGACAATTCTGGAATGCCAATGTTTGGTCCGATTGTGGGAACGGCAATAATGAATGATCCCACTGTGTAACCGTCTGCCGGTGCTACTGCTACCTCAACAGCACCCGGAAATGGACCTCCTCCGCCACCAGGTTTGTTGACGACTGCAGCTGGCACGCCGTATGTTTCTTGAAATTCATCAGCGATCATGCGAGTCAACACATCTTCAAGATCGCCTGGAGGCCACGGTACAACGAATGTAACGGGACGTTCTGGATATTCTGCCTGTGCTAAAGGCACAAACAAAAAAGTACTGAGAATTAATGCATGGAGGAATCTCTTCATTTTTGCTATATCTCCTGTAAATTAAAAACTTTTATTCAGCAAACTGTTAACTAATGCCAACCCATTTCAGGCTGGTCAAACCATACATGTACCTGACCCGTTCCGGTCGCGCTTTCGTAATTGCTAAACAAACGACCTTTGGCACGACAACTCTCACCACCGAGTGCGCCAACCATCATCAAATAATGGCCGAATCTACCTTCCGGGGCATGCTTTCGGTACTCATTCATATGTCTGATCACGGATTGGTGGTCACCATTTTGCCACCAATCCAATCGCTGCTGGTCTGCAATTCGAGCCTCAGCTGTAATGATGTTGCTTGGGTCTGAAGTTTCATGTTTCTCCAATTCATCTAGCGGCCAGAATCGATGACTCATTCCGCCACTTGCAAGCAAAACTACACGTCGGTCGGAAGCAGCGACTGCTGAAGCAACGCCTCGACCCACAGCAAGAAAATTGTGATCCTGAGCTGTTTGACACACACCGATTGATATCCAAGCTTCTCCTACGTTTAGAAAGTGAGCTACATTGATGGTAGGATAGTGTATTGGTAGTGCAGAATCGTCACTTGCGTGGCAGCGAACTCCTTCAGCATTCACGTGATCACAAATCAACCGTGACAACTCTGGGTCGCCATTAAGGCTGTATGGAATTCTTGCCATGCCACGAGGCAGTTCTTCTGAGGTGTAGATTCCGGTGCGCTTGGCATGAGCGCTGACGACAAACTCAACGGTTGTAAACCAGTGGGTATCGAATAACAAAATCGCATCCGGCTTGAGTTTGTCAAGCACTTCTTCGCGCAATCGACGCAATCCTGGTACCAGACTGATTTCCTGGCCGTCGTTAATCTCGTAGCGAAGTTCCTTTGAAAACATAATTGTTGGCGCGTGAGAGACAAACCCAGCACCGACAATTTCTCCCATTGAAAAGCTCCTATATTGATCCAAGAATATTCATGATTGACAAAAGAAATTATCCATGAAAATTGGTGCAGTTCTTACAATACTTCACAAACTTCCAAACGCACACTACAACTTACAGAGGATAACCAATGAATTCAGCTGCTGCGAGATTCAGCGTCGATGGAATTTCAGTTTCTCCGCATCACTTTATTGCCGGTCAGCGAATGGCATCAGAACATAGTTTTGAAGTTCGCTCACCACTGGACTGGAACATAAAACTCGCGGATGTTTCGCGTGGCGACGACAAAACGGCAGATCTTGCAGTTTCAGCTGCCATTGATGGATACAAAGTCTGGTCAAATCTGTCGCAATCCGAGCGGAACGACATTCTGATCAAACTTTCCGATCTGATTGACACCAATGCTGGCGAAATTGCCGAAGTAGAGTGTCTTGACATGGCAATGCTTCTTGAGAGCCTCAAACTCAGAGTCATTCCGCGTGGCGCGCTTAATTTCCGACACTATGCCGAGTTCATAGCTGAACATGTAGAAAGAAAATGGAGTTCAAAAGGTACGACTAATCGTGTAATTCGGCACTCAGCCGGACCAGCGGTTGTCATCACCCCTTGGAATGCACCATTCATGCTCGCGACCTGGAAGGTTGCACCGGCCCTGGCTGCTGGCAATTCAGTCATTCTTAAACCGGCGGAGTGGGCACCGCTGTCGGCAAGTTTGCTGGCTGACTTTATTAATGAAGCAGGGTTTCCGGAAGGAGCGTTTAACATCGTTCAAGGTCTGGGACAGGAAATCGGAAACGCACTGGTTACAGATTCAAGAGTAAGACGTATATCTTTCACAGGGTCGCCAGAAACAGGCCGTATCATCGGTGTCAGCGCGGCAAAAAACCTGGTGCCCTTTACCGCAGAGTTGGGTGGTAAAGGTGCTCTGATTGTATTTGCTGACGCTGATATAGACGCAGCTGCAAAAAAAGCTGCCGCACAGTTTGAAGATTCAGGGCAGGTCTGCCTGGCTGGAACACGACTACTCATCGAATCATCGGTGAAATCCGAATTCATGGAACAATTTGTCCATTACACCGACCAGCATGTTTACGGAGACAGCCGCAACCCCGAAACGACATTGAGCGCTGCCATTCACCCGGTTCATCTGGAAAGAGTCGAGGGATTTGTTGAACGAGCTCGAAATGCCGGCGACACCATCGTTTTCGGAGGTGAAAGATTCAAAGCTGGAAAACTATGGTACAAGCCAACACTGATAGAACCGGCATCCAATGAGTCGGAAGTCGTACAAAGGGAAATTTTTGGACCAGTGCTCACCATTCAGACATTTGATTCTGAGACGGAGGCCGTAAATCTGGCAAACAGCACCGCTTACGGCTTGTCGGGAATTGTCTACACGTCCGATGCCAAGCGAGGTGAGCGGGTCGGTCGAGCAGTGAGGGCAGGCACTGTTTGGGTAAACTCCTTTCTGGTTCGAGATCTAACAGCACCTTTCGGTGGATTTGGAATTAGCGGAATTGGGCGAGAAGGTGGCGACTACGCACTTGATTTTCACAGCGACCTGCAGACATTGCAAATTCTGGAGGGCTCATTTCACTAGCCAACTAGGATGGACTGGATGTTACCAGAAGAAACAAGATTGTCTCGATGTCCCCCTTACACCCATATCTCAGCCAAACGTAATGCAAAATAAATCGGAAAAGTGCCCTCCAAACTTTCTGTTCATCATGTGTGACCAGCTCAGACAGGATTATCTTTCCTGCTACGGTCATCGAACGTTAGCGACTCCTCATTTTGATAAACTGGCTGCACGCGGAGTCCGATTTGAGAATGCGTATTGCCAATCTCCCTTGTGTGCTCCTTCCAGAGCTAGCTTTTACACCGGTCGCTATCAAGC
>CAZYSR010000348.1:0-3496 GCA_964649525.1 uncultured Gammaproteobacteria bacterium | reverse complement strand
GTTCTTAACAACATACTCCGCAGACAACGCCTGATTTGCAAAACTCATGTCCATAACGCTAGCGGGATGTCCTTCCGCCGATGCGAGATTGATAAGCCTTCCTTCACCTAGGAGATATAGTTTGCGCCCATCCTTGAGGGTATATTCCTCGACTAGCTCCCGCGTCGTTCTCACCTCTGTACTCAAATCCTTAAGATCGGGGATGTTAATCTCGACATTGAAATGACCCGAATTGCAGATAATCGCGCCCTCCTTCATGGCTTCAAAATGCTCGCGGCGCAAGACATGAATATTGCCCGTCAAGGTAACAACGAGATCTGCTTCTGCAACAGCTTCAATCATCGGCAAAACGCGGAAGCCATCCATCACCGCTTCCAGTGCATTTAACGGACTAACCTCCGTGACGATGACATTTGCTCCTAATCCCCGCGCCCGATCCGCAAAACCTCGACCGCACCAACCGTAGCCAGCAACAGCAACAGTAGTCCCAGCAATAAGCAAATTGGTCGCACGAATGATCCCGTCCAGTGTGCTTTGCCCGGTTCCGTAACGATTATCAAAGAAATGTTTGGTCTTGGCATCGTTTACAGCGATGATTGGATACCGCAGGACCCCTTCGGATGCCATACTCTTGAGTCGGATGACTCCCGTTGTCGTCTCCTCCGTTCCGGCGAGTACATTTTCTACATAAGATGGATTTGCATCCTCAGCGTGCAGCCGAGAAACTAGATCCGCACCATCATCCATAGTGATCGCCGGTTTGAAGTTGACCGCTTCATCAATATGTTGGTAATAGGTCTCAGTGTCCTCCCCTTTGATTGCAAAAATGGGAATGCCGTCATGTACTACAAGCGACGCGGCAACATCGTCCTGCGTGCTCAGCGGGTTAGAGGCGCACAAGAGCACTTCAGCACCCCCCGCTTTCAGTGCTCGGGCTAAGTTTGCTGTTTCCGTCGTAACATGCAAACAGGCAGAAATTCGCACACCTTCGAGGGGACGTTCCTGCTCAAACCGTTGGCGAATCAAACGCAGGACAGGCATGAAACGATCTGCCCAGTCAATCCGCCGTTTTCCATCGTCTGCGAGTTCTTGGTCTTTGATGTCGTGATTCATAGCTTCGCCTCCTACACACCCGCCTCTGACTTCAGCAAGTCTGCATAGTCCGTCAATTCCCACGTAAAGCCCGGCTCTTCACGCCCGAAATGCCCATAAGCCGCCGTCGCCGAGTAAATCGGTTTCCGGAGTTCAAGACGCTCAATAATCCCGGCTGGCGTTAAATCGAAATGCTTCGTCACAAGCTGCGTCAGTTTCTCATCGGGGACTGTGGCTGTGCCAAAAGTATCGAGCATAATCGAGATCGGTTCAACGACACCAATCGCATAAGAGAGTTGGACTTCACATCGATCTGCCAATTCAGCAGCAACGATGTTTTTCGCAACGTGCCTTGCCGCATACGCAGCACTCCGATCTACCTTCGTCGGATCTTTGCCAGAGAATGCCCCGCCGCCGTGCCGGCCCATACCACCATAAGTGTCAGCAATAATTTTTCGACCCGTTAATCCACAATCGCCTTGCGGTCCCCCGACAACGAAACGCCCTGTCGGATTCACATGGTAGGTGATATCAGATTGCTTTTGACGCAGTTCGTCAGGAATGACAGGTTTGATAATTTCTTCGATCACGGCTTCTCTTAAATCTTCATTCGTAACTTCCGGATCATGTTGGGTCGAAATCACAACGGTATTAATACTTACAGGTTGTCCGTCAGCATATTCAACTGTCACCTGCGACTTGCCATCGGGTCTTAGGAAGTCCAATATACCCTCTTTCCGCGCCTGTGCAAGCCGGCGCGTCAGTCTATGCGCCAGTATAATCGGCATCGGCATCAACTCCGGCGTTTCACGGCAAGCATAGCCGAACATCATCCCCTGATCGCCGGCACCGAGCCGATCCACACCCATTGCAATATCGGCTGATTGCTCGTCAATTGCAGTCAACAACGCGCAGTGTTCATAATCAAATCCGTAAGTCGCCCTAACGTAGCCAACCTGTTGGATAGTGTGCCGGACGAGTGCGGGAATATCAATGAAGTTCGCTGAGGTCGTCATTTCACCAGTAATGAGTGCCAGTCCGGTGGTTACCAACGTTTCGCAGGCAACACGCCCCATCGGATCTTCGTCCATAACCGCGTCAAGCACGGCATCAGAAATCTGATCTGCAAGTTTATCGGGGTGTCCTTCAGTTACAGATTCAGATGTAAATACATAGTTTTGAGCCAATTGAGTTTCTCCTGATTAGATACCATTCTACACTGAAAGAGAAAACCCCTTCAGTGCCTGAAAAATCCTTCACAGTGATTGTTCTTAAGCAGCACAAAGGTTCGGACGAATCACGATTAATCGGTGCCCGTACTAAACATATTCCTCAGCCCGATCTCGAGGCATGAAAAATCCTTATCAGTTATTATGGATTTCCAACAATCCCTTCGGGTATTGTTGAGGATAGCATCCTGTCACTCAACTCTTGAGGCGGTCTGCTAGTTCTAAATCCGTTGTCTTACTTACTTAACCCAGCAAGCAAACAGATTGTCACTAGCCGCGAAAGGCTTGAAGCAACAGAGGAAGGATAACGGTAAGGTCTTAGATATATTCAAAAAATGTTGTGCTATCATATAACCCATGAGCAGCCGGAAGGCAGCCGCAATTATACACGAAACGTGAAGCGTGAAAGACAGGACAGCTCACTTCACGCCTCATACCAGCGGCTGAATAGCGGATCTGCATCATTGAGCCCTTGTCCGAAGGCGGAGCGATAGCAATCTACAATTTGCAACGATGCGAAATAATTCAATAGCACATAAACGCTCAGATTCAAGACAGAGAGAAATTTAATCTCCCCAAACACCTACATGTCACTTTTCTTCAGAGGTCTCCTCCGAATTGTCTTCAGAACCCGATCTATTTAGTTCTTGCCTTAATAACCCCCCAAATGCTGTCAGTTCCTCCTGGTCTTTCTGTTGAGGCTCGGGACGTTCTTCCTGTTCTTGCTGATACTGAGTAATGGTTGCACGCTCTTGTTCAGCCTGTGCAGCTTTCAAAGACAAACCAATTCGCCGTTCCGTCGGATCTAGATGAATGACTTTCAGACTCAATTCCTCACCCACCGAAACGATATCTTCTGGCTTTTCAATGCGCTGTTCAGCGAGCTCAGAAATATGGATTAACCCTTCAATATCATCTTCAAGCTGTGCAAACACGCCGAAGCTAGTTATATTCACAACCTTACCACGAACCACGGATCCAATTTTATACTTATTCGGAACCTCAATCCACGGATCGGGTTCAATCTGCTTCAGTCCTAGCGAAATCTTCTGCTGCGCCGGATCAATACTTAAAACCATGACCTCAACTTCATCACCTTCCTTGAGAACCTCGCGCGGGTCGACAATTCGCTTCAGCCAAGAAAGATCAGAAATATGAATCAACCCATCAATACC
>CAZYSR010000347.1:0-4985 GCA_964649525.1 uncultured Gammaproteobacteria bacterium | reverse complement strand
CAGTTCACCCGAGTCGACATTCGTTGAAATAGTCGAACCAGCACCGATAAATGCATATTCCTGTACTTCAAGTGGTGCAACCAGTGCGGAATTCGATCCAATAAACGCATGATCGCCAATATATGTTAGATGTTTCCTTTTCCCGTCGAAATTACAGGTTATTACACCAGCGCCAATATTTACATGATTTCCGATTTGCGCATCTCCAATGTAGGCGAGGTGACTGATTTTGGTATCTTCACCAATGATTGATGCCTTAACTTCAACATAATTTCCGATTCTAGAGTTCTTGCCAATGACTGTACCCGGACGAATTCGGGCAAATGGACCCACAGTACAGCCTTCACCAATCTCAGCGCCTTCAACTGAGGAAAACGGTTTTATTTCTACCCCGGGTCCTAACTTGCTGTCTCGGACCACACAGTTTGATGCAATACTGACGCCGTCATCCAGAATCACATGACCTTCCAGCAAGACATTTGCATCAATTCGACAGTCTTTCCCGGCAGTGCATTTTCCGCGCAGGTCGAATCTGGAGGGATCGACAATATGTACGCCTTCTTTCATGAGTTGTTCGGCTTTTCTCATTTGCAATGCTCTTTCGAGACGGGCCTGGTCCATCCTGCTATTCACACCCACTGTTTCAAGCAAGTCATTAGCCTGAAACGATGCAACAACGACACCTTCAGAAACTGCATGTTTGATAATATCAGTCAAATAATACTCGCTTTGAACATTATTGTTATCCAGCAATTTTAGCCAGCGCGCTAGTGACTTCGCTTTAACAGCTAGAGGTCCGGCATTGACTTCCTTTATCTGTCGTTCCTCTGGTGCTGTATCTTTCTCTTCAACAATTTGCTGCAACACACCCTCGTCATCGCGCTTGATGCGTCCATAGCCTGTCGGATTGTCGAGTTCTACTGTCAGTACGGATAGCGAATGCGTGTTTGCAAGTTCAATGAGCCGACTTACAGTATCCGCCTGAATTAGCGGGATATCGCCGTAGAGAACGCAAACTGTAGAATCAACGCCGATATGAGGGATGACCTGTTGAACGGCGTGTCCGGTACCAAGCGGCGCTGACTGCAGAACCCAGTTGATGTGGTTATCAGGAATACTTTCTTGAATTTGGCGGCCGTTTTCCCCATACACGATGTGTATTTTGTCGACACCTACGTCTTTCACGCAGTTGACGATATAACGAATCATGGGTTGTCCACCCAATTCTTGAAGAGATTTTGGTCGATCGGAGTGCATCCGCACTCCCTGACCGCCTGCAAGAATGATGACTTCAGTCGATGTCAATCAGTACTCCAAGTCGCCAAAGGTTTGAACAATGACAAACACTCTGACCCGAGGTGATTTTCAGCCGCTATCGAGCGGTTTTTCGAAGCTTCTCTACAGCCCGCAATTGCGCAACTGCTTGGACCAGTTCTGCTTTTGCTTTTGCCAATTCCATTTCCGAAGTTTTTTCCTGCAGGTCTCGTTCTGCCTGCTTTATGGCCTCCTGCGCTTTCGCTTCGTCAAGGTCAGCTGCGCGAAGAGCGGTATCGGAAAGAACTGTTACAACATGTGGCTGAATTTCAAGTAAGCCACCAGAGACGTAGAAAAACTGTTCTTCTCCATTTTCCTGCTGTACACGAACTTCTCCGGGCTTTAGTCGAGTCAGAAGTGGTGCATGCTGGGGTGCAATTCCGACTTCGCCCATTTCGGCGGGCGCATAGACCATGGTGCCACTCCCGGACCAGATGGCTTCTTCTGCGCTGACTATTTCTACTGCGATTGTTGACATTTCTCTATCCAATCAATTTGTACTGACTGGCTATGCAGCCTTCTGATGCGCTTCAACGACTTCTTCAATTGGACCAACCATATAAAATGCCTGCTCAGGTATGTGATCGTACTCACCATCAACAATACCCTGAAAACCTTTGATGGTGTCTGCCAACGAAACGTACTTTCCAGCACTGCCAGTAAAAGTTTCTGCAACAAAGAATGGTTGAGACAGGAAACGCTGAATTTTGCGCGCCCGCGAGACAATCTGTTTATCCTCCTCGGACAACTCATCCATTCCCAAAATCGCGATGATGTCGCGAAGTTCCTTATACCGTTGCAAGGTTCCTTGTACCGCACGAGCTGTGTCATAGTGCTCATGCCCGACAACCAATGGGTCCAACTGTCGGCTGGTTGAGTCTAACGGATCAACCGCCGGGTAAATTCCAAGTTCAGCAATTTGTCGAGACAGAACCAGTGTTGCATCAAGGTGAGCAAATGTGGTAGCTGGTGAAGGGTCGGTCAGGTCGTCTGCCGGGACATAGATAGCCTGGAACGAAGTAATCGACCCGGTTCGAGTAGATGTAATGCGTTCCTGCAAGATACCCATTTCCGCTGCAAGAGTGGGCTGATAACCCACTGCGGATGGCATACGCCCGAGTAGTGCTGACACTTCCACACCCGCTAATGTATAGCGATAAATGTTGTCGATAAAGAGCAGTACGTCGCGACCTTCATCTCGAAAATATTCAGAAATGGTCAATCCTGCCAGTGCTACCCGCAAGCGGTTTCCAGGTGGTTCATTCATCTGACCATAGACGAGAGCCACTTTATTGAGGACATCGGCTTCTCGCATTTCGTGGTAGAAGTCATTGCCTTCACGGGTCCGCTCACCTACACCTGCGAACACCGAATAACCAGCGTGTTCGATCGCAATGTTACGAATCAGTTCCATCAGTGTCACGGTCTTTCCAACACCGGCACCGCCGAACAGTCCAATCTTACCACCTTTGGCGATCGGCATGATCAGGTCGATCACCTTAATTCCAGTTTCGAGAATTTCAACGGCGGTTGCCTGATCAGTGAATCCAGGTGCCTTGCGGTGAATTGGCCAGTGGTTTTCAGATTCGACGGGTCCTGCCTCATCGACCGGTTCGCCGAGTACATTCATAATTCTGCCGAGAGTCGGCTCGCCAACCGGCACCAAAATAGGTTGACCAGTATTGGTTACCGACAGCCCGCGCTGCAAACCGTCGCTGGATCCCATGGCAATCGTACGCACAATGCCGTCCCCCATCTGCTGCTGAACTTCCAGCGTTAGGTCTGACTGGTCAACTATGAGTGCGTCGTATACTTTTGGAACTTCTGCGCGTGGAAATTCCACGTCAACGACAGCTCCGATAATTTCGACAATTTTCCCCTGTGTCATGATGTCCTCTTGTTTACTGGGAATGAATCGTAATTTTTCCTTAAAAATTCTAATGCGTGTGAAACCAACTACACTGCAGCCGCACCGCCAACAATTTCAGAGATTTCCTGTGTAATGGCGGCCTGACGCGCCTTGTTGTAAATCAGTTGCAATTCGTCAATCAGGTTGCCGGCATTATCCGTCGCAGCCTTCATTGCGACCATTCTTGCAGACTGTTCGCACGCGATGTTTTCAACAACAGCCTGGTAAATAATTGACTCGATGTAGCGGAGCATCAGTGCATCAACAACTACACGGGATTCGGGTTCATACAGATAATCCCAATATTCCGGCAGTTTTTCTTCCAATTCTACCCCTTTGATCGGCAGGATCTGCTCAATCTGCGGGCTTTGAGTCATCGTATTTACAAAACTGTTGCTGACCAGATAAAGACGGTCGATTTTTTCTTCTTCAAAAGCATCAAGCATGACTTTGATTGCTCCGATCAATTCGGAGATTTGCGGTGCATCCCCCAGGTGAGTTGCCTGGCACAGGATATCGCCTCCAAAACGTCGAAAAAAACCAAGTCCCTTGTTTCCAATGATGCCAAATTTAGTGGATGCTCCCTTTTCGTCCCACTCTGATATTGATTCCAATGCTGATCGAAACAGATTGATGTTCAAACCACCGCACAGGCCACGGTCAGAACTAATGATGATGTATCCAACTGAGGATACCTCTCTTTCGATTGAGTAGACGTGCCTGTATTCCAGCCTGGCGAGTCTGACGTGAGCCATCACTCGTCTGACTGATTCAGCATAAGGTCGAGCGGCTCGCATTCGCTCCTGAGCGCGCCGCATTTTGCTGGCAGCAACCATTTCCATAGCCGAAGTAATCTTTTGAGTATTTTGAATACTTCGAATTTTTGTTCGAATTTCTTTAGCGGCAGCCATTTATCAAATTCGCCTGATCAGTTTTAGAATATCAGCCTTACCAGGATCCGTTTTTTACAAAGTCATCAAGAGCATCTTTCATTGATGCCGCGACCTCGTCGTCAAATTCGGGGTTATCGTTAATGCTGGCAAGCAGATCCGCGTAATTGGATCGCAAATACGCTTGCATTGCCTGTTCAAATGGCACAACCTGTGGAACATCCATGTTGTCCAGATACCCTTCATTAGCAGCAAAGAGAGAAAATGACATCTCAGCGACCGATAGTGGTTCATACTGTGGCTGCTTCATCATTTCGGTCACTCGTTGTCCCCGTTCGAGCTGTTTACGGGTTGCTTCATCAAGGTCCGATGCAAACTGAGAGAATGCCGCCAACTCGCGATATTGAGCGAGAGCCAGTCTGATTCCCCCACCGAGTTTCTTAACGATCGGTGTTTGAGCAGCACCTCCAACCCGGGATACCGAAAGACCCGCATTAATTGCTGGTCGGATATTGGCATTGAATAAATCACTTTCAAGGTAAATCTGACCGTCAGTAATTGAAATTACATTGGTTGGAACAAACGCAGACACGTCACCGGCCTGTGTTTCAATAATGGGCAACGCTGTGAGCGATCCGGTTCTACCCTTGACTTCGCCATTCGTGATACTTTCTACGTATTCAGGATTAATTCTTGAGGCGCGCTCCAATAGTCGTGAATGCAGATAGAAAACATCTCCCGGATAGGCTTCACGACCCGGTGGTCGTCTAAGCAACAGAGAAACCTGTCGATAGGCCCAGGCCTGCTTGGTGAGATCATCGTAGATAATCAGTGCATCTTCTCCCTGATCTCGAAAATACTCACCCATGGTG
>CAZYSR010000346.1:0-3694 GCA_964649525.1 uncultured Gammaproteobacteria bacterium | reverse complement strand
TACCTGACGTTAAATTGCCTGTCAAGGGTGTTGGATTTGGAGTATTAGGCATTCTGTAATTTGTAACGCAAAGATCACTGTCAAATCATTCAAACTCTATATTTTAGTTTGTTCGCAGGTCTGCGTATCAACGTCCTCACGCACCGATGGAAATGGGAACTTAAAGAATGACAGGTAATACGAAAATTTCAAACCAAAGAGTCAATTCTTGTCTGTCAACCAACGAGGGCGAAATCGTATTTGACACCAGATTATCTACTGGCCATCTTTATCGCAGAGTACTCGCTCCAGATCATAGTACTCCATCAGCCGGTTCACGTATCGGGCAACATTGTCAATTTCAATGTGCACCAAATCATTCACTTTAAGGGACCCGAGAGTTGTGACTGACAATGTGTGCGGAATAACATTGACATCAAATTGGGTCAATGATTCCCGGTCAACAACAGAGTTGACGGTCATGCTGACTCCATCAATTGTCACTGATCCTTTCTGAACCATAAATTTACCGAGCACTTCGCCCGAAACTTCGAATACGATTCTACGGGAGTCGCCGTCAGGCGTAATCCTAATGCATTTTGCCGTGCCATCAATATGCCCGGCAACGAGATGTCCCCCCAGCGGGCTGTTCAATGTCAATGGACGTTCAATGTTGACCTGTGTTCCGACTGAATATTGCCCAAAATTAGTTCGGGCTATCGTTTCGTTTGATACTTGTACATCAACAGATTGTTCCTGAATTCCAGTCACCGTCAAACACACTCCACTGATTGAGATGCTGTCTCCGAGCTTCAGGCTTGCCGGTTCAACCGAACCCAAGACAAGGCTTAGTTCCATACCTGCATCCGACCGGTCCACGCGAACAATGCCACCGACTGATTCAACAATTCCTGTAAACATAGTTATGGAAACCGTCCAATTGTTACTTCGATGTGTTAACTGAGCAAAAGTTGAATGCGAATATCATCACCGACCAATCGAACATCCTCAAATTTGCCGCGATAACGGTCAGCAAGGCGTTTGATTGTCGGTGTAACAACCATAGACTTTGCTGAGTCTCCAAGAATGGCGGGTGCTAAGTAAATGACCATCTCGTCAACCAACTCGGCATGAAGCAATTCACCGACTAGCGTAGGGCCTGCCTCGATCAGAACATCATTGATTTCCAACTCTGAGAGGTAGCCAAGTAATTTTCGGCAGTCAACGCGGCCATCAACAGACTCAAATGAAACGATTCTGGATTGCCCTTCAAATTGTTGAAGCGACTCGGATTCGACTTTTCCTCCGGTTGCAAAAAGTATGTCACCTTCAACTGTAAATAACTTTGCAGTCTCAGGAGTTCGTAAATGACTGTCGACAATAACACGTAGCGGTTGACGCTGAATTCCATCCATCCGACAGTTCAGTCGAGGGTCATCTGCCAACACGGTTCCTACACCCGTCAGGACCGCAGAAGCTTGCGCCCGCAGCAACTGAACATCAGATCGCGCCACCTCCCCGGTAATCCACTGACTTTCTCCGTTGGTAGTCGCAACTCGGCCATCCAAAGTGGCTGCAATTTTTGCAGTGACCCAGGGTCTGCCTCGTTCGTATCTTGAGAAAAATCCGCGATTTATCGCACGAGCATCGTCAGCGAGCAATCCAACCTCGGTTTGAATTCCAGCTTCACGCAGTTGCTTAATCCCTAACCCACCATTGACAGGGTTGGGATCGGGACTGGCAATGACAACTCGACTGATCCCAGAGTTCAATATTCGCGTTGAGCAAGGGGGTGTTCGACCATGCGTTGCACACGGTTCCAGTGTAACGTACATTGTGCCGCCCCTAAAGTCGCGCTCTGCTTTAAGTGCCGCGACTTCTGCATGATCGGTGCCAGCCTTCTGGTGTAACCCCTCTGAAACAACCTGACCATCAACCACAATGACACAACCCACTCGAGGGTTTGGATGCGGCGCGGACAAAGGCTGCGTGGCGAGCTCAATAGCCTGCCTCATATATGAATCTTCAGAACGCTCCGCCATTTTAAAATCACCTGATCCAGGTGTTTTCATCATTGATTCGCCGCGACCGAAGATCGATCACAGACGGTCGAACTATTAGATTATCCTTCAGCAGACTAATCTACGCCGACTGGTCCTCCAACGCCATATCTTCACGTGAAATTCTCAGTGCCAATACAACGGGACTTGCAACGAATATTGAGGAGTAAGTACCAACGAGTACACCAATCAGAAGGGCGAATGCAAAACCCCAAATGACCTCTCCACCAAACAGCAACAATGTTAACACGACGAGTAGCGTTGTAGTTGAAGTCAGAATTGTCCGTCGAAGCGTCTGATTAAGCGATCGGTTCATGATTTCAATCGCAGTGCCACTACGGCTCTTTCTGAAATTTTCCCGGCTTCGGTCAAACACCACGATTGTGTCGTTAAGCGAATATCCAATGACGGCCAAAATCGCTGCCAACACAGCGAGCGAAAAATCAATCTGAAAAATCGAAAAGATGCCAACCGTAATCACTACATCGTGAACGAGTGCTGCAACTGCACCGATTGCAAAGCGCCACTCAAACCGCCAGGCGACGTAAACCAGAATGCCAATCAGTGCATAGAGCATCGCCAGACCACCCTGGTCAGCTAGCTCTTGTCCAACTTTCGGTCCAACAAACTCAACCCGACGCATCTGCACAAAACAGTCGCTGACAGAACCGTCACTCCTGGTACACGATTGCAGACCTCCCGCCAGAGATTCAATCAGCACTTCACCATAAGGCTTTCTCAGTGTTTCGATAATCTGTGTGCTCTGCTCAGCAGCCGATCCAGACTCCGGACCCGAAGGCAGCCTAATCAAAACATCACGATTCGTGCCAAAGTACTGAACTGTGGTGTCCTCAATTCCTGTGGCCGCAAGCTCTTCGCGCACGTCGTCGACACTAACCTGTTCTCCATAGCGAATTTCAACCAGCGTGCCGCCCGTAAAATCAAGCCCGAAATTGATACCCCGTACCAAAATGGCGGCAAGACAAACAACAACCAGCACACTGGAAACGATGACCGCGACACGACGACGGCCTAGAAAGTCGATAGCCAGATCTTTCTTTAAAAATTCCATGCTCGATTTTCCTAGATGGCCAATGCCGAAATTCGGCGCCGACGACCGTAAATCAGGTTAATAACAGTTCTCGTGCCAAGTATCGCAGTAAACATTGAGGTGACAATACCAATGCTCAGTGTCACTGCAAAACCCTTGATAGGTCCTGTGCCAAAATTGAACAAAACAATCGCGGCGATTAGCGTTGTGATGTTCGCATCGACGATCGTCGAGAACGCACGTTCGTAGCCCACACGAATACTGTTCTGTGGCGAATTCTTGTTCCGCAGTTCCTCTCGAATTCTTTCGAAAATCAATACATTGGAGTCCACAGCGATACCAACCGTCAAGACAATACCGGCCACCCCTGGCAACGTCAATGTTGCCTGAATTGCAGACAAAACTGCAACAATCAATACCAGATTAAGTGCCAAAGCCAGATTAGCGACTAGTCCAAATATCCGGTAGTAGATGATCATGAATACCAACACCAGCAGGAATCCGACAATCACTGATTGCAAACCCTGAAGAATGTTTTGCTGTCCGAGACTTGGACCGACTGTACGTTCCTCGATAATATCGACCGGCGCCGCCAACGCACCTG
>CAZYSR010000345.1:0-1601 GCA_964649525.1 uncultured Gammaproteobacteria bacterium | reverse complement strand
CTCAAAGAACAAACTGGTGATCTGGAACAGGAGATCAGAAATTTCGCACCGGATATTGCCAATCTAACCTTTGCTCACCAATTGACCTATCGAGTCCAGGCAAACTGGAAAGCGGTGGTGGACAACTTTCTCGAGTGTTATCACTGTCCGGTTGCGCACCGCGATTTCTGCTCGCTAATTGACATGCAAACTTACAAAGTCAGGACGCATGAAATCTACTCTAGCCATATGGCCAAAGCCAAAAGCGTCAATAACAATGCCTACAACATCGACAACGCAAGCGTTACTGATCATGCGGTGTGGTATCTTTGGCCGAACATGACACTAATGCGATACCCAGGCCGAGGTAATTTCATGGCTTGGCGTTTCTATCCGGTCAGCGAAACTGAAACCTATGAAGTTTTCGACTTTTTTCTCGAAACTTCACAGCCCAATGATGATGAAGAGGAAGCTATTAGATTTATAGACGAAGTGCTACAACCTGAAGACATTGCGCTCGTAGAAAGCGTGCAACGGGGGATGCGTACACCGGCATTCGAACAGGGTCGTTATCTGGTGGACCTTGAAGGCAGTGGATTCAGCGAACATGCCGTTCATCATTTCCACAGCCTTCTGCTAAAAGCTTATGAACACGCAAAAACACCATGAATACTGACGCAGACAACCAGTTCGAAACGGTTGCTGTATTGGGTGCAGGGGTAATTGGTGCGAGTTGGACAGCCTTGTACCTTGCAGCTGGCCTCCGGGTAAAGGTATTCGATATCACAGAAAACTTTGAAGCGAGAGTCGACGCATATGTAAAGAACGCATGGCCGACTCTTGAGCAACTGGGTTTGACCGATTCGGGAGACTACCGCCGTGCCAGTTTTCACAAAAGCGCGTCTGATACCGTGCAGGATGCCGACTTCATTCAGGAAAACGTACCTGAGCACATTGAAACCAAGCTCGCTCTGTATCGTGAAATTGAACCTGAATTGTCTCCGAGATCAATTGTTGCATCATCCGCTTCTGGTTTGATGCTAAAAGAACTGCAGTGTGGTTGGAAAGATCCGAGTCGATTTATTTTGGGCCATCCATTTAACCCGCCTCATTTGATTCCGCTTGTAGAGTTGCTCGGGAATGACCATACCGCAGAAGGTGTGCTCGACGCAGCTGAAAAATTTTACGAGCGTGTAGGGAAAGTCACTATTCGGATCAAGAAAGAGGTACCGGCCCATGTTGCCAACCGTCTGCAAGCCGCGCTGTGGAAGGAAGCCATCCATTTGGTGCAAAGCGAAGTCGCCTCAGTTGAAGATGTCGATAAAGCAATGTGGGCAGGACCCGGGCTTCGGTGGGCTGCAATGGGACCTCACATGTTGTTTCATTTAGGTGCGGGTTCGGGTGGTATGCGTGAATTCTGTTCGCGCTATTCAGATAGCTTCCATCGTTGGTGGGGAACTCTCGGGGAAGTGCAAATCGACCAGAATACGATTGAAGAGCTGGTTAATGGCATTGATGGCGAAGCGACTGGGCGAAGCACTGACTCATTGGCCAATGAACGAGATGCATTAATTTTGGAATTCCTCAAGGGCCGCAAGCAGGTATTGAGCAGTCAGTAAGTC
>CAZYSR010000344.1:0-6749 GCA_964649525.1 uncultured Gammaproteobacteria bacterium | reverse complement strand
AACATGATGTCTGGCACGATTGTTATCCAAAAAAATGCAGGTTCGACTTTTGGTGCTGCCATCCGTGGAGGCGATCTTGTCTGTAAGGGTGATGTCGGTTCCAGAACCGGAATTGATATGAAAGGTGGGACGATAATTGTTGGTGGTCGAACCGGTGCGTTCAGCGGTTTTATGATGCAGCGTGGTCGTATGATCATTTTGGGAGATGCCGGTCCAAACCTGGGTGACTCAATGTACGACGGCATCATATATGTCGGCGGAAAAATTGCGGGATTGGGTGTCGATGCTGTTGATGCAGAGATGACCGAACTCGAATGCAATTGGATTAAGCGTAAGCTCGATCAGTACGGACTTGAAGCACCAAATGGTGTTGAAAATTTGCGGAAAATTGAATCGGGCAAACAGCTGTGGAACTACGACAGTTTAGAACCGACTGAAAAGAAATTAGTGTTGTAAGAGATAAGTATGGATACGAAACCGAAAACGACTCCACCAATGCCGCCAGGAGTTTCCAGAAACACGAGTACTCTTGGCCAAAGTTCTATATTTCCACCCGAGGTTATTGATGATATTCATATCAAGTCGGAGCTCGGACGTTACCGAATGCGTGGCTTCTCGCTGTTTAAACCGATTCCGACATTTGATGACCTTACGTTTTTACCGGGAACGCTCACGCGCTTTGTGATCGAAGGGTACCGGGAACGCTGTGTAACCAAGACCGTCCTTGGTCCTCGTGCAAAAAAACCACTTGTACTGGATATTCCAGTCTATATCACCGGCATGAGCTTTGGTGCGTTGTCATATGAAGCGAAAACCGCGCTTGCGCGTGGTGCGACAATGGCAGGTACTGCGACGTGTTCTGGCGAAGGCGGAATGATTCCCGATGAAAGACGCTACTCTAGCAAATGGTTTTATCAGTGCATTCAGTCTCGATACGGATTTAATCCGCACCATCTGAGGTTGGCTGATGCATGCGAATTTTTTATCGGGCAGGGTTGTAAAGTAGGTCTTGGAGGCCACTTGATGGGACAGAAGGTTACCGATCAGGTTGCTGAAATGCGCTCACTTCCCGCTGGCATTGACCAGCGTTCACCCGCACGTCATCCTGACTGGCTTGGACCGGACGATCTGGCATTGAAAATAGAGGAAATTCGCGAGGCTACTGACTGGCAGATCCCCATTCAGTTGAAGCTGGGTGCAGCCCGAGTATATGACGATGTAAGGATGGCTGCCAAAACTGATCCTGACATGATTTACATTGATGGAATGGAAGGCTCAACTGGTGCCGGTCCACATCTTGCGACAGAAGAAACAGGCGTACCTGGCATTGCGGCGATCAGACAGGCGCGTAAAGCACTGGATGATGTTGGCAAGACTGGTGAGATTTCGCTGATTTATGCCGGCGGCGTCCGAAATGGCGGCGATGTTGCCAAGGCGCTGGCCTTAGGTGCAGACGCCATCGCAATTGGGCATGCAGCTCTGATGGCGCTTAACTGTAACAAAGCAATCCCTGAGGCAGATTATGAGACTGAAATCGGTGTTGAAGCCGGGTTCTGTTATCACTGCCATACCGGACGCTGTCCAGTCGGTGTTGCCACACAGGATCCGGAACTCAGAAAGAGACTCAACCCAGATGACGCAGCGGAACGGGTGTACAACTTTTTGCACACGCTCGCCATTGAATGTCAGATGATGGCTCGCGCTTGTGGAAAGACCGATGTTCACTCTCTGGAGCCGGAAGATCTAGCTGCCTTAACGATGGAAGCTTCTGCGATGGCAATGGTTCCACTGGCAGGAACTCAGCATACTGTCGGTCGACCTGATATGACCCGTTATTGAGGTGAAAGAAATGGGAAACGTAACGGATATTACCACCCAGGCAAAGGGTACCTCAACGGAAGAGCGGGAACAGGAAATTGGTCAACATATCGGCTACCGGTATGATGTGAACCTAGTTCCCGACTATGACAAGTTGACACCTTTTCTGAAGAAATATATCGAATTCATGGGTTGGAAGGATCTCAACTGGCTTGAAGACGTACACTTGGGATACGAGGAAGGAAAGCCAGCTGTTTTCGACCGGAATATAAACGGTTGGGTGCAAGTGCCCGATGATCTTGAGTTGCCTGAGAGTCAGCAGGAGCGGGATATGATTGCCCGCGAACTGTTGATCAAGTTTCAGTCTTCAGAGACTCACCCAATGGTAGAACTCAATGAGGAGTACGGTAAGGTACGACCGCCGTCTTCCGAGTAATCCACTGGTTCAGGCAATTCGGATTGCCTGGATAACGGAATTTCAGAAATAGTGCCCTGTATGTTCGAAACATACAGGGCATTTGATTTAAAGTCGGCTGCCGATGAACTGTTGGGATCAGGCTGCCTTATCTGACAGGTAACTCTCCATGGAATCGTCCATCGCATCAAGCCACTTGGTGTGATGAACTGGCTGATCGGTTCCGGTCATCAGGGACCGATGCCCATGATCGCGATAGCCCATGATGTCATCGTGCTTGTGGTGTTCCCAATCCATAAACGCGTTATTGATTCCCTGAACATCGAATTTGGGATAATCGCTTTGATCTAGCAGTTCCTGAACGTAGTCGCCTTGAAACCAGATTTCGTGCTCATAGTTTTCAAGACCTGCTTCGCGCTCCAGCCATTTGGCGCTGTGCGCTTCCATTTCTTCCTTTGATGGAAGTTGAATGCGTCCCATGATGACATCCCTTACATACCAGGCCTGTACATCGAACATATTGAATGTGTAGTACTGGTCCTGCATACCGAGATACATGACCTTGGGATTGTTTTCAAGTACAACACCCTGATAAAGTCCTGGCGACCACATGCGGTTGGTTGTTCGAAGCTTCAACTCTTCCGCCATAAACGGAAAGTGATGCAGATAACCAGTACAGAGAATAATCGCATCAACATCTTTGCTGCTACCGTCTTTAAAGTGTGCGGTTTTCCCGTCAATTCGCGTAAGTAAAGGAACCTCTTTAAACGCTTCTGGCCAATGAAAACCAGTCGGTGCAGTACGATGACTGATAGTGACAGATTTGGCTCCGTATTTGTAGCACTGTGAACCGATATCTTCGGCGGAATAACTGGTGCCGATGATGAGCAGGTCCATACCCTCAAATTCTCGCGCATCGCGAAAATCGTGCGCATGAAGTACGCGAGCGCTGGTGGTGTTGAAACCGTCGAAATGCGGTACGTTGGGAACGGAAAAGTGACCGGTTGATACAACAACATAATCGAACGTTTCAGAGGACATGGTGTTGTTCCCCAAGTCCCGCGTTGCAACGGTAAAGTTATCGCTTTCATCCCAATAACGCACCCATTGAGCTGCTCGCTTAAATTGGCAATATTTTCGTGCGCCGGAGGCTTCAACACGCCCTTTGATGTAGTCTGTTAACACTTCTCTTGGTGGAAACGACGGGATGGGTTTCCCAAAATGTTCTTCAAAGGTGTAATCGGCAAATTCCAGACACTCTTTCGGTCCGTTTGACCAAAGGTATCGATACATGCTGCCATGCACCGGTTCACCGTATTGATCAGTTCCAGTGCGCCAGGTATAGTTCCACAAACCACCCCAATCGCTTTGCTTTTCATAGCAGACAACTTCTGGAATGTCGTCCCCATTCTTTTCAGCGGTTCTGAAAGCCTGAAGCAGTGACATGCCGCAGGGTCCTGCCCCAATAATTGCTACTCGAGTCATTAAATTCTCCTTTTTTAATTCATCAATTCTGACTGATTCAGTGTTGCGAAAAGACACGGAGTGCTTTCACACTACTTGCAAATTTCATTTCTGTCAGGGTCATTAGTGTTAATTGGTTTGGATTATAACAATCCAAATATATATGGTAACTGCACCGTATTGTTGAATTCACATTCTATTGCCAGGAGGAATGGGTCACTTGGCGGCAATTGTCTGAATGAATAGAGTGCTGTAGTTCAGAAGGGCATCTGGGTGCGTACGATGTGGTGAGTGACCGCAGCCGGGAATTTCCACATATTCTGAATTTGGTAGATTTTGGATAATCCTACTGACCTGATTAACGGTACCATATTCGTCTTTCGTGCCTTGAACGATCAGCAAGGGAGATTGAATTTTGTTCAATTCGGATTCAATTGACCAACTGCGAAACTCGTGATCAAGCCACACTTGAGACCAGCCGTTAAAAGTAGCATCTGCGTCTATGTGATTGGCGGCAAATTTGATTTTCATCTCACTGGTGCCATAAGCTTCTTTCAGTCTTTTGATACTGTTCACTGTGACTGCTTCAACCATAACGTGCGGCGCAACTACAATCAGTCCATTGACAAAGTCAGCATACCTGCTTGCATAGAGCATGGCTATAGAGGCCCCGTCGCTGTGACCAAATAAATAAATCCGGTCCCGTCCAACATCAATACCCAGTTTGGTAAGTAATGCTGGCAATACTTCATAAGCCTGCCGATGCATGAAGTCAGTGCCCCAAAATTCATTTGCAGGATATGGCGTTGACTGGCCGTAACCGGGCCGAGAGTATACAAGGCCACGGCATCTTGTGGCTGCACACAATTGGTTCGGAAAGTCCTTCCAAAGACGCAGCGATCCAAGACCTTCGTGCAAAAAGACAATTAAGGGTGCTACTGGATTTGCGATTCCTACGAAAGTGTATTCCAGTCTTATGCTGCGTTGGTCCCAGTGCAGTTCAGTAAACGCAGGCTCACTAGCCGTCGTCATATTGATCGATCTTGTTCCCGCAATTTGAAGCGTTGAATTTTTCCCGTTGCAGTTTTGGGTAAGGTATCAACGAACTCAATAAACCTGGGATATTTATAGGGTGCAATTTTGTCTTTGACAAAATCTTTGAGTTCCTTATCATCTGCGTTGGCGCCTTCTTTCAATACAACGAATGCCTTGGTTTTTGTAAGCCCATCGGCATCTATATGGCCAATGACAGCTGCTTCAAGTACCGCCGAATGTTGAACGAGAGTCGATTCAACTTCAAACGGTGAGACATAAACCCCACTTACTTTCAGCATGTCATCCGTACGACCGGAATATGTGTAAGTTCCGTTGCTGTTACGGATATATTTATCGCCGCTTTTCGTCCAGTCACCTTGAAATGTTGAGCGGGTCTTCTCCCGATTGTTCCAGTACATCAAGGCTGCACTGGGACCTTTGACATAGAGTTCGCCGATCTCTCCATCTTCTGTCTGACTTCCATCCTCATTTCGAAGTTCGATTTCGTACCCAGGTACCGGTACTCCTGTAGTTCCGTAGTGTACGTCGCCAGGCTGATTAGAAAGATAGATGTGAAGCATTTCCGTAGAGCCGATGCCGTCAATGACTTCAGCACCAAATGTATCGGTGAATTTTCGTCCGATTTCTGCCGGCAGCGGTTCACCTGCAGATGAAGCCAGTCTCAACGAAACATCGTTTCTTGATGGTAGATCAGTAGATGCGAGCATACCTGCATAGCCCGTTGGAGCGCCAAAAAATACAGTCGGCTGGTCCTTTATCCAGCGGGTGAATACAGCACTTGGCGTGGGTCGCTCTGGCATCAGCACGACAGAGGCACCGACACTGAGTGGAAAACTTAATGCGTTGCCAAGCCCGTAGGCGAAAAACAGCTTTGCTGCTGAAAAACAGATATCTGATTCGGTTAATTTGAGTACGCCTTTACCATAGAGTTCAGCAGTCCAGTAGAGATTGGCGTGACTATGTACCGTACCTTTGGGTTGACCTGTAGAACCCGATGAATAGAGCCAGAATCCAGGCTCATCCGGGTGGGTTTCAGCAGCATTTTCCATTGGATCAGCATTCATCAGGAAGGCGTCAAATCCCAACGCTTTGTCTGGTAGATTATCCGCATCACCACTGACAACAATCGTCGTTACATCGAGATTCTCATTATCAATAGCGGTAGTCAGTACAGGCAGCAATGGTTCCGAGACAATGACCACTTTCGCTCGACAGTCTTTCAGTATGAACTGATAGTCCCTTGCGGTAAGTAAAGTATTGACAGCGACTGGAACGACACCAGCATACAGAGCGCCGAGAAAAGCAACCGGCCAATCACTGTTATCGTGCATCAGAATCAAAACTCGTTCCTCTCTACGCATTCCACTTGACACTAAACCGGTAGCCATTCGCTTAGTCGCATCAGCAAGATCTCCGTATGACAAGTCTTTTTGATCATCTCGATAAGCGAGTTTATCGAGCCGTCCAATATTGACTGAAATCAGATGTGCTGCGAAGTTAAACGGAATATCAGGTGCAAGAGTGTTTTCAGTGTCCATTACAGTTTCTCCGAAACCGGATGTGCTCACAGAGATTCGCACCACCCATCAGAACTGGTGAATTAATCCGAAACGGGTGTCGAGTTAATTTCAATTCGATTCATTTTATATCGGAAATGCGATATCAGATTTAAGCGCCACCGTCAGATTACACTCTCAATGCTCACGATACATGAGATGGACGCGTATACAGGCTGTACCTTGTGCAGTGATGAAAATCGACTGTCCGAATGAATAATAATACGATGATTGATCGAATTAGAAATTTTGAGAACTGCACCGGTGCAAGAATCCAACCTAGTTGACTACCAAACCGAACCGTCGAAATATCAACATTGGAGAATCGCCATTGAGGCGCCAATTGCATACCTGTCGGCGGATGTAAATGAAAATGCCGGATTGCGTCCAGGTTACAAACTCAAGCTGAATAGTTACGATTTAGGTGTCGATATTGAGCT
>CAZYSR010000343.1:0-5744 GCA_964649525.1 uncultured Gammaproteobacteria bacterium | reverse complement strand
CAGCTTTACACTGAGGATGCTATTGATTTGGAGACCAAATTGTTCAATACTGGATGCTTTGTTGAATCAATCTGTGTGCTTCATTCATAAAATCAACAGGTTAAAAAAAACAATTTCAACCTTGACAAGCCCTTGAGTTCTTCAAGAGAACGGGGAGTTGGAAAGCGGTTCTTTAACGCCGTGTGAGTCTCTACAGCAGTGGCAGACTATAGTGGTGAATTCAAGCTTTTCGACTCTAATGTCAAATTTTTGTAAAAGAACTGTGTCGGACAGGTGTTCACCCGAGAGTAGGTTACAGACCCGAGGTAACGAGCGCTCACTTCAACACTTCAGCCGACTCTATTTCAGATTGCACACGCGGTGTTTCTCTGTGGGCGGTGGGCGGTGGCCACAAATCACCAAGATTGAATTGTATTGCGTCAAATGGCGGTAGCGATACCGTCACCTCACCGTAAAGCCGATCAATCAGTACCCACTCAGTACCTCGTAATACATAAGCCTCCAGCAACTGGGTATCAGGATCGACAAACCAGTGATAACAAACACCGGCACGGGCATAGACTGCCCACTTGCCACCCCGATCAAGCTTGCGCGTGGAGGGAGACAGCACTTCACATACCCAATCCGGAGCCAGTGTAATAAATGCTCCAGTCGGACACTCAGGCATCCGCTCACGCCGCCAACCTGCGATATCAGGCACCACGATATCTTCATCAAAGTGGAGCTCAGGTTCATCAAGAATCCACCAGCCGCCTGGTCCCCCGCGGCCAAACTGAAAAGACGGATTAATAATGCCCCCGAGAACCGAACTGGCTATCGCATGAGTTATCGCAGGCCTTGGAAAAGTGTAGAGTGTACCGTCAACAACTTCTGCGACCATGTGTGGGGGCGCATCCAGCACGTCTTGATAAGTTGCTCGACGTGTACTTGTTTCAACTTTAGGCGTCTGAATTTTGTTCATAGCCATTTCACCGGAAAAATCTTTCTTGGATCAAATATAGCGTATTGCCAGGTGGTATATCGGTCAAAAATCCGTCTGAAATTAGCACATCCAACCTGACAAAGTTTTCTGCAGAATCTGGACTTACTAGACAAATTTCGCACTATATTTATAGGTATTAACCCCACCAGCGCTAGTACCGCTGGTCCGACGCCCCGCAAGGGGCGTTTCTTTTTAGTGTGCCAGAGCATAACGCCACTCTAGCACACGTGGTCGTTGGATGACTTGGGGGTGAGGTTGCTCTACCGGCTTAACAAGGGTGTCCGTTGCGAAGCGAAATCTCTGGAAATTGGACTAATTCTAAATCAAGAATTAAGTACTTAACAAAACCAGAGCATTAGAACCCATAGAAGCCCTACCAAAAGAAATTCTAGTACCTACAACTCAGGCAGACACCAATCTTGAAGACTTATGGGAGACTCTAGCGTATATCAAAAAGACAGCCTTGCTTGATATAAAACGATCCAATTCACCCGAATTGGCAGGTTGCGAACTTCACTCTTATGGCCCGTAGATGGCTTCCGGTAGCCAAGTGGCTAGTTCAGGAATGAACCATAGCACCACCAGCATGAACAACTGAATGCACACAAAGGGTATGACACCTTTGTAAATTTCAATCGTTTGGATTGACTTCGGCGCGACGCCGCGCAAATAGAACAGTGAAAATCCGAATGGTGGTGTCAGAAACGAAGTCTGCAAATTAACCGCCATCATGACCCCCAGCCACACTGGACTCATCGGAACACCAGGTGCAATCTCCAATTGAAGCAGCACTGGACCGACAATTGGAACGACGATGAAAATAATTTCCAGAAAGTCAAGAATAAATCCAAGCAGAAACATGATCAACATGATCAACAGTAGTACAGTTAACGTACCGCCTGGTAAATTGTGTAACACGTTTTCAACAACGGCATCGCCGTTAAGTCCGCGAAACACCAGAGAAAACATTGATGCACCAATCAATATGACAAAGACCATGGTCGAAACCAAGAGTGTTTGACGCATAATCTGCGGTAGAATCGATTCGCCACTGGCATCTTTAGTCGAGTACACCCGAAGAATTGCTGTCGCAATTCCATACACCAATCCGATTGCGCTCACCAGAGCCACAAAAATCGCTGCCCACTCAATTGTTGAAATTTCTTCGCGCTGCATACGAAGGTCAAACAAAGACGTGATCGACAGCATCACGACAAGACACACGAGTCCAATCACAATTGGCCGTCCGCGATCAGGATTGACGCGATAACCAGCCATCATCAAAGCCCCTGTCCCTCCCATCGCAGCCGATTCAGTCGGTGATGCAAGCCCTGCAAGTATTGATCCAAGCACAGCAACAATCAGCGCAAGCGGTGCAAACAACGTGGAAATTATGGTCCAAGCAAATGATCGCCCATCCGTCCGCAGATCCTCTTCATCCTTTGGAATTGCAGGACTCGCGTCAGGCCGAATGATTGCAATCACGATCTGATAGAGGATGTACATACCCACCAGCACCAGACCGGGTATCAGTGCGCCAGCAAAAAGATCGTTCACGGATACAGCATCAGGTGAAAAATTGCCCATCGCAAATTGCGCCTGCTGAAAAGCGGTGGACAGTTGATCACCCAGCAAGATCAGCACAATCGACGGAGGAATGACCTGACCCAGAGTCCCGGACGCGCAGATCGATCCACAGGCCAAAGCTGGGTTGTAACCGCGGCGCAACATGGTTGGGAGCGACAATAGACCCATGGTAACGACCGTGGCACCGACAATGCCTGTTGATGCTGCCAGTAGCGCACCCACGATACAGACCGAATAACCCAATCCTCCGCGAATCCGACCAAACAGTTTGCCCATATTGTCGAGCAATTCCTCGGCGATCTTGGACCGCTCCAGCGTCACACCCATAAAGACAAACAGCGGGACTGCAACCAGGACTTCGTTTCGCATAATTGAAAATATTCGCTGCGGCAAGGCCGACAAGAACGCCACTTCAAACAGGCCAAATGCACTCGCAACTATAGCGAACACCAGAGAACTTCCAGCTAGTGTGAAGGCAACTGGAAATCCAAACATCAGCAGGGCAATAACTGACACGAAGAGTGCAGCACAGAGAAATTCGGGAGTGGCTAAGAATTCCATGCCACTATACCTCGGCCGTTTTACCTGACTGGCTGCGTTCAGTTAAGGTTAATAGACTGCGAATGGCCAGTGCGAGACCTTCCATTACAACCAGAATCGAAAATACCAGAATAACTGTCTTGAACAAATAAATGTATGGCAGACCCGTGGTTTCAATTGACCCCTCCCGAACTGCCCAGGAATTGAGCACCAGCGACCATGCAAAATCGAAATTAACGATACAGAACGGTAGCAGGAACACCAAAGAACCGATCAGATTGATCCATGCCTTTGTCCTCTCAGATGCTTCGCGATAAAACACATCCAGTCTGACATGTCCTTCTTTCACCAGGGTATAGCCAGCACCAAGCATGAACAGCAACCCATGCATATACCAGATAGACTCCTGCATCTGAATGGAGCCGTACGAAAATACGTAGCGCATGATAACCACGACGAATTGCATGAGTGTCATATAGAGTACCAGCCACGCCACAACTCGACCGATCACTGAGTTAAACACAGTGAGCCAATTTGCGATGAGATTTAGTGATCTTCGCCAGCCGGAACGACCGGACAATTCGTTTAATCGATTACGAGTTGACTTGAGAATCTGCCGCGGTTCAGAAACGAACAGCAGTACGGTGGGTAAAACAAAAAACGCGAGGACCGTCAGAACTACCAAACCAAATATAGTAAGAGTGAACAGAAATGGTAGTCGCTCAAGGGAATGCCACAGCCCGATAAAGTCAATGTTCATAAGTTGATAGCTGCAATGTTTCCGAGAAGCTGGGCGTGTAGATCAACTGCTGAGTTCAAGGCCAGTATATGAGCAGTTGACTTAAACTGAATTTGGGTCAGTTAAGAGAGAACAGTGGCTTCACCAGCGAATAACTGGCGAAGCCACCATTGAATCTAAGTTGTGCAATCTGAGTTTGTGATCAGTGAAAGTTTACCAAAGCACGCTTGTTCATGTATCCCTGTTCGGACAATCTACTCCAACCAGTTGCGTCCTTTCGAAACGCCAAGAAACTGTCGTATATCTTCTTGGTTTCCGGATCAGCTCCTCCGGTGGCTGTAAGAACATCTCTTGCGGCTGTAGCAATCTCTGTAAAAATTTCATCACTGAATTCAACAAGTTCTACACCGTGCTCATTCAGAAGCGTAGCCAGTGCTGAACTACTATGAGCATTAAACTCAGCCAGGTTGTAGTTATTTTCCGCGGCGGCGGCAGTTTGAATGATGGCCTGATCATTGACACTCAAACTGTCCCAGACACCCTTATTAATACCGCAGCTCAATACCGTGCCCGGCTCATGGAATCCCGGGTGATGATAGTGTTTGACAACCTTATAGAAACCAAACGCCAAATCATTCCACGGGCCAACCCACTCTGTTGCATCAACAGTTCCGGCCTGAAGTGCGGGCATGATTTCACCACCGGCCAGCGTAACGGGTGTGCCGCCCAGTGCTTCAATCACGTTACCACCTAATCCAGGAATACGCATTCTCAGACCCTTGAAATCTTCAATCGAAAGCATAGGCTTGGCAAACCAACCACCCATCTGGACACCGGTATTTCCGCAAGCGAATGACTTGACACCGAACTGTGCGCTCAAATCATCCCATAACTGCTGTCCACCTCCGTGGTGAATCCACGCATCCATTTCATTGGCTGTGAATCCGAGTGGAACAGCAGCAAAAAAAGCATAACCGACTGCTTTACCCAAATAGTAATATTCAGCTGAGTGATACATATCAGCAGTACCTTCCTGGACTGCGTCGTGGCACTTGAGGGGATGAACCAACTCACCGCCAGCGAACAGTTTAACTGTCATTCTACCTTCGGACATCTGCGTAATTCGCTCACCAAATCGAGCCGCTGCAGTACCGAGACCAGGGAAGTTCTTGGGCCATGAGGTTACCATGGTGAATTCCCTCATTCCTTGTGAAATTGCAGGTGCCGCCAAAGTTGTGGCCGCAGCTGCCGTTCCGGCAACTGCACCTGTCTTTAAGAATTGTCTGCGTTCCATTTTGAAACACACCTCCGAATTTAGTCAGAATTAAATAATCATCTGAGTTTGTTACAGTCTCAAGATCTTCTATACGAAGATAATACTGAATAAACCGCCAAACTCGAAAAGTTTTAATATTGCAAGGTGCAATTGGCGAAGCGTGGCAATCGAAATGATGTTCGATGTCAGGTAGTGAACGGTAAATTCTCGCGATTGTCAGGACATTGATGACAGGACCGACAAGACCGTTGATTGATGAATACGCCCAGGTATTAGAATCTCCGAGGTAGGAATAACTGGCTAGGGTAGCGGCCGAGCAGAATACTGCGCGGGTTCAGTAAGTGACTGTTCAAGTCGTTGTGCTTGATACAGAGTGCAAGGTCAGGGATGGTACTGGTAGCGATGCGGAAAAAATGGTTCAACTACTGAGGCTTAGCTCGGGCTAGTAGGCAACTGAGTTACCTCCGGGTACATTGCTGTCGAAACACTTTAACTAACTGCGTCATACTATAGTTGGTTAACCAAACATTCAGTGTGATTCAACGACTGAAATGATCCAGTTTTTGACAAACTCTTCCGCCAAAGCGGAAAAGGAGACAACTGTTTAGTGACCCACTAAC
>CAZYSR010000342.1:0-1981 GCA_964649525.1 uncultured Gammaproteobacteria bacterium | reverse complement strand
CTCATGTGAACTTCTTCAAAATTTTTGTAATTACGATGTCGAAGATTCCGATAACGACTAAGGAAATAATCAGATATGAAATCATGTGAACTTCTTCAAAATGTTTGTGATTACACTGTCTGCGACCTTGCTAATCCCTTTTGCCATTGCACGACCCTTCCGCCACTTGTAGATTGCAATGCCTGCCATGCCCAATAATATAAGGACGCCGAGCCATATAAGGAGCCGTAGCACGGATTTGACCTGATCAAAAAATCCCTTGCGCTCCGGCAAAAGAATCTCTAATGTCTGCTCTTTCGGCTCGCCCTCGAGATATCCGACAATATGTTCCTCATCATCAGCTTGGATAATCAGAGTTTCGCCGAACGCAGGAGTTTTGAACTCAATCAAAGTAGTGTCCAACATAAAACGGACGGCATCGCTCGTTAATTCTACTTCGATCAGGTCGAACTTGTAATTGTCTAATGCACTTGGATCTTTGCGTATTCGTTTCCGCGTACTTTCGGGCAGAGTAACGATAGAGATTGGGGCTGTTTCAATGTCGCCTGTTTTGAGATAGAAACTGTCCTCTATTTCTTCTGTGACGGAGTTCAGGGAGGATTCTTCCGTCGACTTATGCTCAAATAAACGTGATGTAGCAGAAGAACATCCCGAGTATAAAACCGAAAATAAAACAAACCATACAGAGAATATTCTGGTCATTATTTAATGTCATTGGAGAAATGCATTTAAATACGCGCCAAAGATGAAAGATGGCACTAGTACTTTGATCTTGAACAGAATAATTAATCCAAGCCAGCCCATCATTCCGGTTTAGTATGACAATGTGATGGCCGCTTGCGCAAACATCAATGCGCATAAGAGGATCAACAGGATCAGTATCAGTCCGTGTGTTTGATAGTCGCGAACAACGTAATCCAGAAACTGCTTTTGAGTGAGCGGAGCGTTTTCATCAGTTACATTTAACAGCCTGGTTACGAATTTATTGATCATCGGATTTCGGGGCATGACCGTGTTGTTTCCAAAACAACAACTCGGCTTCTTTGGCTTTTAGTGCGGCGTTTGCCGCTGCGATACGTCGTTCGGTCAATTCTGAACCTTCCTGATCTTTCTTGATCATGATCTCCTTTTCTTTTGACACTTTATTGAAAAGTGAAATGTAATAGAGAATAACTGTCACAAGAATGATGATCCCAGATACGATGCTGATCGTAGCCTGGATTTGTCCCAGTGTAATGCCGGCAAGAATTCCAGTTCCTCCGATTCCTGCACCAGTGGCAATGACGCGATCAGCCCCTGTCATTTGATGTTCAAGTTAGTGCTTTTTCAATCTCCCGCCAGTATTTGCCGGTTGATCGCTTTGCAGACCTCTTTGCCGACTTCCTGATGTAGGCTTGACAAGCAGTGCTTACACTAGGTTTGGCTGGGAGTCGTCCTGGTGGTACATACGTCCAGTCCGTAACAGGATCGATTCCGAAAGCTTCCTCGGTCATTGAGAGATAGCCGATTGCGATGTCGAGGGCTTGGAAGAATGACAGGTGTTGTCCTCCAACGGTATCAACTCCGGGTAGCGTGTTCATTCCATTTATCATCAGCATCGAAAAATTACCTATTGCGGGGCGTTCACTCCATTTTCTTCCCCAATCCATTGTTCCCGCTGGGGGTTCCTCCACAATTCCCGAATTAAACCTATCATAGTCTGCTACTGCAAGATTTTCAACTTCATAGAAATCAATGACTTCGCCCTGCAGCCACCATTCAATTGTCGGGTTGGTCGGTGTCCGCCCAAACGTCCAACGCCAGAGCGGGTGGCTTCCTGCAATATGCCACGCATTTCCCTTGCGTCCATCTGCGACAGGATAGATTTCACGTCCCCGATACTGCCACTCGCCCCGTAGGGAGTCGCTGATCAGGCGCCCATCGATCAGCTGCGCATTTTCCTTACACGAATCAGTTCTCAGCCATCCGGACAGAAACGGAT
>CAZYSR010000341.1:0-1771 GCA_964649525.1 uncultured Gammaproteobacteria bacterium | reverse complement strand
GGCTACATACCCATTCCTGCGGGTGTCATCATCAATGGAACTGGTCCAACAATCCTCCTGACCGGCGGGGTACATGGCGATGAATTTGAAGGCCCCATTTCTCTGGTCAAGTTTCTTCGCGAAACCAATGTTGACGACATTCAGGGACGAGTCATCATTTTTCCGGCAATCAATGCTCCGGCCTTGAATGCCTCAGCCAGAGTTTCACCGCTTGATGACGGCAATTTAAATCGAGCATTTCCCGGAGACCCCAATGGAACTCCAACTCAGGTCATCGCTCATTTTGTCGAAAGCGCGGTGATGCCAGTCTGCGATGTGGTAATTGACCTGCACGCGGGTGGTAAGGCTTACTGGTTTTCTCCCTGTTCAATGGCAACCTACGATGACGATCCAACCCGTCAGGCAATGATCATGGAACTGGCAGATGTATTTGGTTGCCCCTTGGTTTGGGTGATGGGAATTTTCAATGATGATCGTAGTGTGAATGGTGCTGCTGTTCGCAACAAAATCCTGTCAATTGCGGCCGAACTAGGCGGTACCGGCCACGTCTCTCCGGAAACCATGAAGCTTGGAGAGCAAGGCATTCGTAACTGTCTGCGTCACTTGGGAGTTTTGTCAGGTGAAGTTGAACCGCGAAAAGAACCGGCAACATATTTCAAGATTGTTGATGCAAATCAAACCGTTTATGCAACGCACCGCGGCTTGTTTGAACCTGCATTTACACCCGGTGACCGCGTATCAGCGGGTGACCTGGTTGGCTATATTCATAGTATTAGTCATATTGAAGAACCACCCATCCGCATTGAATTTCCAGTCGGCGGAGTAGCTTATGTGCGATGCCATCGGGGGTTAGTCGAGCATGGCGAAGGTCTCGCAGTAGTTGGTGTTGAATCCGACAACACCGGTGAAGAATTCGAGCGGAACTCGTATTGAGAATGACACAGCAGACTTGCTGTGGATAATCAGTGAACGCCGCGTTGGTACACGCAGCGGCCCATACTCCACGTTTCTCGTATGTTTGCGGAGTCACCGAGAATAATCAATGCAAACAACTTTTCTGATATGGATTGCGACTGCTCAAATCTCTGCTGTATCAATCGTTGCCCACCATCGTCCAATATCACAAAATCTGCCTCTTTACCAACTTCCAGGCTGCCTACCTGCTCATCGATTTTGAGCGCCTGTGCACCGCCTAGAGTCGCGAGATAGAAAAGATCCAACTCGTCTACATTTCGGTCGCCACCAAGACTCACCACCTTGTACATCTCGTGCATGGTCTTAAGCATTGAAAAACTCGTACCTCCACCCACATCTGTTCCGAGCGACAACCCGATGTGATAATCATCCAGCTGATTTAGCGGTACCAAACCGCTACCAAGAAAAGAATTAGATGTTGGACAAAGTGCAATTGATGCACCGGCATCCGCCATTCGCTGCTTCTCAGAGTTACTCAGATGGATGCAGTGCGCGAACACCGAATGGTCCGTAACCACACCAAACTTTTCATAGACACCCAGGTAGTCCGAACAATCAGGATAAAGTTGCATAGTCCATTCATTTTCTGGTAACGTTTCTGCCAGATGAGTGTGAAATAAAAGGTCAGGATACCTTTGTACCAACCGTCTGCATAACTCCATCTGCTTGAGAGTGGATGTCGCTGCAAACCGCAATGTGATGGAGTAGCTCTGACGTCCTTTGCCATGCCATTTTTTGATAAGTCTCTCCGTTTCGGCTTCACCGCCATCACTCCCATCAAGCAAGCCTTCTGGAG
>CAZYSR010000340.1:0-4786 GCA_964649525.1 uncultured Gammaproteobacteria bacterium | reverse complement strand
GTCGCAGTTAACTCAGCTGACCCGTTTGCGAAACGGTCGAGTTGCTTTCGAAATTTCTCATCATCATTGCTTTCCAACGACAATCCATTATCGAAGGTCAGACAGAATCGAACTTCCACATTTTGAAAATTTGCATCCTTAATTTGTGGTGCAAGGAATTCTCGCAATAACTGCGCATCCGACATAGGCCCGCTAAACCTCAATTCAAATTCCCCGCCGTCACGAGATTCATAATCCACTTCGATTGAAGCAACTGTTTTGGTATCCGATATAGAACCCAAAATATGAATTAGTGGAAAAGCGTCAGTAGCTGCAAAAAAGTGCAATACCAATTGATCTATTGACTTTACTTTCTGCGTTCGAGCCCGTTCAAAGATTTGTATTAGCGCCTCTCGCAAAACCCCTTCTGCTTTAACCGATTTAGTTTTACTTGCTTCAGTTTCTTCACTGGATATTTCCTTCTCTTGCTCGTCATCACCGTTAAACGATGGAGTATCGGGAATTTCTCCCTTCGAAGGTTTTGATCGAGGCCACAATAGTTTGTTTCTCGCAAATTCCATGGTAAATACCATAGACTGTTCATCAATTTCTATTGATGTTGTTGGGTCGCCTGGACCGTATAAAAGATCTCCGCGTCTATAGACATACTCTCCCTGTTCCACTCCGAGCCGAACGCCGCGGATAAAAATATCGTTTCCAACAAGAATAGGCAAAGATGGATCGCGTCTAAACTCATCACGCAGAGATAACGTGGAAATCTGTCCGTTTTTCAATGGAGTTCGATCTCTAACGAACGCAGGGGAATCTGGCTCATCGTCGGAAAGTCGTAACTTCTGCAACTCACGTAACACTCGGATGACGTGTTCTTGTCCGGCACCTGGGCGATTTGATGCAGAATGTGTTTCGACAGTCGAGTGAGCTAGATCTATATTACTTGTCCCAACATGATTTCGAGATGGATAGAATATGTGCCGGTAGCACTGCTGGATTGCAATTGCGAGTTCTTGTTCAGAGCGTTTTTCCATCTCACGCACTTGGCTTTGTTGGTAGTCCGCTAATTCTATAAGACGTTCGGGATGCATTAACTCCTTGAGAGCTAAACGGCGGTAAGTTTTACGACGCATCTCTTCGACTCGAGATTCGTCTGCTATCGCAAATATTAGGTGATTACGAAACTTTCGTAATGCTGATCCTTCTGTACCCTTCCTCTCGAAGATTCGTTCAACTAATTCGGGCAATTCATCAACAGGGGCGTCAATTGTCACAGCTTCGTAACCCAAAACCACTAGCTTTGGTTGCCCACTTCCAACTTCATCTGCCACATCGAAAGGACCGCCGGGAAATGCAACCAAATCAAGAATATCACCACCAAAGATACTTCTGATTTTGTCCCGCAATTCAATTCGCACTTCTTCTGAATTGATGTAATCTTCATTTTTCCGAATGATTTGTTGCAAATTCGCTTCGACTAAAAATCGCAAAGGAGTGCCAGGCTTATCGTCAAGATAGGCGGATTCCGAAACAAACATGTCGCACGCTTCATTGATAAAACTGATATCGATCATCGGACTCAGTAACGAATATCGAAGACGCTCTCGTGAAATTCCCTTAAGTGGATCATTGAAAGCGAGTGTGTGCATGAAAATCGTCCGCGCAATATACGATGCATAAGGAGGAAGACCATTGTGATAATCTGCATCGATTGATTCAGCCAATGACTTTTGTCCACTAGCCCGTCCAGTTGAGATATCGTTGGAAATAGCTGGAACAAATCCCTGCTGCCCTAATCGAGTAACGATTTCCTGTCGAATTGGTTCATAACCAATATCAAGATGATGAAGGTGAATCGCAGTTGCATCATCAGGTTTAATTTCCCAAATATGCGCTATGGCGCGCGCCAATAGGCGCAACATGCCACGTACTCGTTGGAAATTATTGAGCGTCGCGGTTTTTGAAGTGAGTGTCTCCAGCACCTCGGGGTGCAATGGATAGCCGGTTAACATTTCTCTATAAATATCAGGTTGATACAAAGTTTCCGGTAACTCCTTACGACTGTTGCTCCAAAGTGCTCGATAAGCTTCTGCGACGTCCTTCGCAACCGATTCATCAATGTCTTCAAATAAGCGCCTTCGAAGCACCTGAATTGTTTCGCTTTCTTCTGTCGGATTCAATAAAGTTGCCTTACGAGCCGATACATTTTCCGCTTCGGCGATGTAATCAGCAACAAACTGATTTTCCGATTTGTAGGCATCGGTAGCAATACCATCTTTCCCGATTGCCAATGTGTAAACTAGAGCAGTCCTTGATTCCATTTCTATAGCTCTGAAAAGAGACGTGAGAAAGGCGGTAAGTTGTTCTCTAGCCTTCGTATTATTGCTAACCTTGCGCAGATAAACTGACAACTCATCTAGCAAAATAAGTGTAGGTTCACCACCGAATAATTCCCGCAGCGTTTCAGCGCCCGGTGCAGTGCGTTGTTCATCACTTACGCGTACTCTTTCGTAGCCATCTTTACCAGCCAAGGAAAATGCAACTTCACCCCATGGAGTAAAAGCATATATCCCATCATCCATTTTGCGACCATTCGCTGGGTCGGCATTCTCTCCATCAAAAGCAGCAATTCGAACAGACTGCTTTGGAAGAATGTCTTGAGTAACGAACTCCTGTATCCCCTCGATTTCATTTCCACTTCGAGCTATGTGAGCAAGGGCGATCAACCCATGTGATTTTCCCCCTCCGTATGAGGTATCTAAACGAAAAATAGATGCGGTTTCGTTACCCATTCCACTTAACCTTTTACATACATTGGTCAATAAATTTTTTAAACCAACTGTAGGGTATGAGTTAGCGAAAAAACATGAAGGTTCGATGTAGTCAGCAGACCCCTTTCCTGAGATTACTTTTGCCAGATCTGCGGCAAAGTCAGAATCCGTTATCGTTCCGTCCAAAATATCTCGGCGCGGACGGCATGCTTCAAATATTCTAGGTATTGTCATTGGATACAAAATCAGTATGATTGCCCTTAGTGACAATTTGCGCAACAGTACAAATTGAACCGCTCAAGTAACGTAACTTTCAATTCATACAATCAGAAACGGTATGTTTCCAATTCTCGAAACTTTGAAAAGCAGGTAACAAACTACGACCTCTAATATTATCTATAAGTGTAGAATTGCCCCAATGATATTCGATTACAAATGCTTGGAATCTTGAGGATTGGTTCGGGGAGTGGGGCCCCTGGTTCCAATAAGTGCTATGAAATGCATGGGAACTCGAGTGCCACAATTAATAGGGGTGCCACCCATAATTTCTAGGATTCGATTAATGACATAACTAATCATAATATCTCCATCGTCCGAAATCTGTAGCAAAAGGATAGGTTAATTCTTGGCGGCGCTTAAATATAGTTTCCTCAATAGCAATACCAGGGATAATTAAATTCTCACTAAAGTCCAATTTCTGTAGTCTTCTGAACATATCTTGAAGGGGATTTTGTGCATTAATTTCTATGGCAATTGCACTTGTTGCCTCTTCAACTTTGCTAACTTCATCTATCTGTTGTTGAACTGTTCGTATTCTCAATACTCTGATAATTCTTCACGAACTCGATTAGTATTTCATCATTAAGGCGAATTTCGAATTTCCGGTTCAATTGTAAACTGGTGTGTACTATTATTGCTCACACCTTTCAGCTGGTAGATCACTGGATGTAGTAGGAGTTGAAGGAGCAGATATTGGAGGGTTATCGAGGCGGACGGTTTCTGAAGTGGCAGCGGTGTATATCCGTTTAGGCGGGCGCATTGGGCCACGGGACGGTTCAGTGTGAGTGCCATGTGTCGAGTGTTCAAGGTGTTGCGTTATAGTTATTACGGGTGGCGCAGAAATAAAACTGCTGGCGAATGGGCGCAGGTGGGCTTCGCCAGTTTCAGGGTGCCTCTCGCTACCGGTGAGCATGGTAGGGTGCATCTGTTCACAATCTTGGTTCAGCTACACGACCATGACTCGAATTACCCAAGAATATGCCACCGATAAACCGATTAATACGCACAGAAAATAACATTGAACTTACTTGATTGTCATCTATCCACTATGACCGGAGAAGAACCTAAACACATTCGAAAAGTATAGGACTATTGACAGTCGCTAGGTTATGACATTGTTTCTGCAGAAGGTATGAAAGTTAAGCCGATTTCATTTCAGTATTTTTCTTGTGAAATGCGTCCTCCATTCGGTGAGTCAGGAGTGTGAGCCACTCATTTTCCTCAGCACCTGCGAAATCTGGCTGGAAGGAAATCCTACAGAAAGACTATCGACGGTCAATGGCCTTTATCTGTCTTTCGGTCTGGCTACATGCTTCAATGGTGACCGCGATGTCGACGATGATTCCGAATATCGTCGAGAACATCGGTGGCATATCACTCGTTCCCTGGACATTCGCACTTTATGAATTAGGGTCCATTCTCGTAGGGGCGGGAAGTGGTCTGATCGTTTACCGCTATCGCTTGCGCAACCCCATGAGCATAGCCGCCCTGGTTTTTACTTTGGGCAGCATCATATGCGCTCTTGCGAACATTATGCCGGTGATGCTCGTCGGTCGTCTTTTTCAGGGACTCGGTGGGGGCGGACTGGTTGCGATGTCTTTTGTTGCAATCGGTACCCTTTTCCCCTCACATCTAATGCCGAGGGCGATGGCGATCATCTCCGCTATTTGGGGTACGTCAGCATTTCTCGGGCCACTAATCGGAGCACTGTTTGTAGAGCACCTGTCCTGGCAGAGTGCCTTCTG
>CAZYSR010000339.1:0-5932 GCA_964649525.1 uncultured Gammaproteobacteria bacterium | reverse complement strand
CCTTTGGTATTCCTATGTTGGAATCGATGGGATTGACGGAGGCGGCAGCGCCAATTTTGGCTAATCCGATGCCACCCGCTACACGGAAACCGGGGTCAGTAGGAATCCCATTCGGCAACCAAGTCAAGATCATCGATCATTCTGGCGATGATTTGGGATGCGGCGAAATCGGTGAGATTGTGGTGTGTGGTGATAATGTAATTTCGGAGTACTACAATGCGCGGGAGGCGACTGAATCCGCCTTCACATCGGATGGGTGGTTTCGAACCGGAGACCTCGGTTACCAGGATGATGATGGATATTTCTTCGTGACAGGACGAATCAAAGAGCTAATTATTAAAGGTGGCGAGAACATTTCACCCAGAGAGATCGATGATGTGCTTTACAGGAACAAGGCAATTCTTGAAGTAGCGACCTTTGGTTATCCGGACCCAGCATATGGACAAGTTGTTGCCATTGCAGTAGTTTTGAAAGCGGATCAATCGTACAGTGAAGAAGAACTGATGGAATATTGTCGGACAGAACTAGGTACATTCCTCTGCCCCAGTCGAATTTTCTTTGTTGATGACCTACCAAAAGGACCATCAGGAAAAATCCAACGATTGCAGGTCGCCAATAGTTTGATCCCGGAAGACTGAAATCTGGTCCGTGCCATGAATGTTGATCGCAGTTTAACGGGCAAGAATGCGTTTATCACTGGTTCGACTTCAGGTATTGGACTGGCAGTTGCAGAGCAATTGGCGTCTGCTGGCTGTAACATAGGTTTGAACGGATTTGCGACCTCAGAACAAGTCCAGGAAATTTCATCCAGGTTTCAATCTGAGTATGAAGTTGAGGTTGCTTATTGTGGCTTTGACTTGCGCGAGGTAGGCGAAATCAATGAAGGGTTGACGAATTTCGGCAAGGAATTTGGACAGGTGAACATTCTAGTCAATAACGCTGGTGTTCAATTTGTTTCCCGGGTTGAGGATTTTCCAACTGAAAAGTGGGATGAAGTCATAGCGGTTAACCTGTCTGCGGTATTCCACTGCTCCAAGGTGGTCATTCCTGGAATGATTGCCAGTCAGTGGGGGCGAATCATCAATATTGCATCCGTACATGGACTGGTTGGAAGCGTTAACAAGTCAGCTTACATAGCTGCCAAGCACGGTGTAGTCGGGTTAACCAAGGTAATTGCACTCGAAAATGCGAAGTCTGGAATAACCTGTAATGCAATCTGTCCTGGTTATGTGGACACGGAAATTATTCGCAATCAAATTCGAGATCGATCTGTGTCTGAAAACAAATCTGCAGATCAAGTTGTTTACGAGATGCTACATGACAAGCATCCGACTGAACAGTTTATTGAGCCAAGCGAAATTGGTGCACTGGCTACCTATCTTTGCAGCGATCAAGCCAGTGGCATAAACGGTTCGACATTGTCAATTGACGGCGGTTGGTCAGCTCACTGAATAATAAATCTAAATTAAGGCTACTCCGCGGCCTTAACAAATTCTGCCCAAGCTGCATCAATATGCCGCATTTCTGTATGAATCGCGCCTGGTACAAATCGCATAACGTACACATCGTCAAGAATCGTGTGAGTTAAGAAGATTTTTCCTTCGGAATTGATCTTCTCAAGAATCTGTTTAGTTTTATCGTTTCCGTTCTTATGTCGGAAGCACACTAGATTTAATACTCTGGGTTGAAATATCTCATAACTTGAGTTCGATTTGACGAGCGATTCAAAATGTTCAGCGAGTTCTATGTGTTTGCGTATATGTGCTCGCAATCCCTCCACGCCATAGTGACGAATTACAAACCAGAGCTTTAGCGACCGAAAACGTCGACCAAGCGAAATCTGCCAGCCGCTGTAGTCAAAAACCTGACCAGATTCAGTTGCTTTGTTTCGCAGATACTCGGGAGTTATTGTCAAGGCGTTAACCAAGTCGGGTTTGTTTGCCACATAGAAAAGGTCGCTGTCGAAATTAGTCAGTAACCATTTGTGTGGGTTAAAACAGTAGCTATTGACCAACTCTACACCATCTAGCAGACCTCGAAATTCAGGACACACCGTAGCCGAACCTGCATAGGCTGCATCGACATGTACCCAAACATGGTTTTTGTTCGCAATTTCACAAATTTCACGTACTGGATCAATTGCAAGTGACGAAGTAGTGCCGATTGTTGCACAAATGAAGGCAGGAATGAGACCATTATCAATATCAATTTTGACATTTGTGGCAAAATCATCAGCTTTAATCGCAAAGCTATCATCAACGTCAAGGCGTCGAATCTGCTCCTCTCGAAATCCTGCAATTTTCAGGCTTTTTTCTGCTGAGGAATGCGTGTGTCCTGAAATATAGGCAGTCAGGTCCGTGATGTTTCGTTTGGGGTTGGTAGAAAGCGCTTTCTCCCTTGCCGCAACGGCAGCGCAAAGAGCTGCACTTGACGCAGAATCCTGAATTACGCCGCCGCCTGATTGGCTTGAGTGAAAATGCTCTGGTAAACCGGCAATGTCAACCATCCAGTCTAGCACTAGGGTCTCTAATTCTGTACAAGCAGGACTGGTTGACCACAACATTCCTTGAATGCCAAAACCAGATGACAGAAAGTCACCCAAGATTGATGGACCAGATGCGTGCGAAGGAAAATATCCGTAGAAGTTTGGAGATTGCCAGTGAGTCAATCCTGGAATAATTTTTGAATCAACGTCATTTAGAACATTTTGAAAAGGTTCGCCCTGTTCCGGTGGGCGGGTAGGCAAGCTTCTATAGACTTCGCCCGGTTCAACTTGAGACAGCACTGGATATTGCTCAATGTTGCGCATATAGTCAGCAATTAGGTCTACCATTTGGTAACCTTTTTGGCGAAATTGTTCGGGATTCAGGTGATTTGGATTGTTTCGCGACATATCTGAACAGGTACTCCGTTGGGTAGTAGATTAGATTCGATGAAATTATTTGGAAAGTATTGATACTGTATGTGACAGTGCGAACGTGAGTCATTACATCAAATAACTAGATGAAATAATCACATTTCGATCCATCCTAGAAAATTGAGATTTTTACCGAGTCTCGAGCAGAAGTTTTCGATGAACAATGCGAGACGCTCCGATGTCACTATCGTGGGGTAGTTGGCTACTCTCTGATTGACCGAACAAATTGAATGGAATCATGTTTAGTGGCATTTATTTCAGAATGATGCAGCATAAACACTGCGTTGCTTCTCTTGGTGATCTAAACGTTAACGAATAGTTTGTGTTCTAACAGGAGACCGACTGAAGCTCGCGAACCAAGTCACCGCTATAAGAGTATGTATTCTTCTGCTTGAACTGCGCGTTACGATGCTCCAATCGACGAATCTTCGACTGATCATCCGCTTTGGATTGGTGGTATGTTGGAGTTGAATCTCCCTTAGAAAATAGTCACATGAATGACGATGAAAAAGCTCGATTCAATAATATTGAAGTACGGTTAAAACAAGAATGCCCTGGAAAATAAAAAGCTATCGTTGGAACGCAGGATACAAATATGTTGATAGTGAAAAATGAAATTGGGAGCAAAATTGGAAAAAGCTGTTGGAGGAAACCAAGCGAAAATAGGGAGAATTTTTGGATTATTACCTAGAATTTATTTGGGAGTTTGCAGAAAACGCAATTTACAATTTGGATGAGATTGAAAACCATCCGTGAGACTATCGAATTACTCTTGCACCGTGCACTACATAGTACAGTTTTTCTAATTCAGGCTGAGTTGATTCAGGTTCTGTGGTGTCAAATCTTAACGGTCAACATGATATTTCGAATTACTGGAACTTCGTTGACGACTATTCGGCACTGGGTTCTATGAAATTGTCCAAGCAGCTACAAAATTCACTCGTCTAGCAAGGAAGCGAATTATTTCCACCATTGCATATGTATCGAGTCGGCAATAATTCAACAGATCGTTCGCAATTTCCTCCGACTCTTTCTGAGTGGTAGTTACCATACGCCCCCAAGCTTCCGTTGCGGCAGTTCCATCCTGAATTCTGAGCTCTTCATAGTCAAGATCGGGACACATCACAGGAAGAACATTTTTGATGGAAGTGGACCCATTAAACCTTGCATCTACATAGTCGACCTTGAACACGTCCTCTAGGTCAACCATCCGATTATTAACGTTGCCTAGAAATTTGAATTTATCCGTGTAGCGTTCACCCATTTCTCGATTAAGCCGTTTCTCGAATGAAGCATGCCATGAAACGATACTTCCGTTCGGACCGATATCATTCGTTATTTGTTCGACCAGACAATTAGGCAGTCGTGCTTCCCGCTCCAAATACTCCTTATGGGATAGTGTCCCGTCTTCCTCCAAAATATGTAACGAATACTGCACCGGAAATTGTTGATGTGGCCCAGTGCCATCAAGCAATGGCACTGCAGATGAAAAGGTTTCATAGTCCAAAAAATAGAGTGGATATTCCAGATTTGACAGAAATTGTCTGATCGCCGCTTTATTTATCTGAGGTGTACCAATCTTGGCCGCGTTTACCACGAGACGCTGTCGGTCAGATAACGGGATTTCATTGGGAACTGTATCGAGCCCAATCACGCCTTTTGAAAGCAACTCACCGATTTTTTTCTGACTTACATTGGGCAAGTGATAGATTGACGAGTTCGGGATATCGGGATTGAAAACCGAAAAAGCATCGCAATGATTTGACCGCGATTTTTCTCTACAAGAACAACCTTGCAAGTCCTGGTCGCTGGTCAAAAACTGTAACGCGGTGTTAATTTCTTCATTCGTCTCGGATTCAATCTCTGCGACTTGCTCGGTTATATCGTTAAAGACAAGCAGCTCGTCGGAGTTTATTTCTCCATCCCGAGTATATTCCCCGTTCAAATGAACTAGAAATACGCGATCGATATGCTGTCCAGCGCGCTCAGCACAAATCTTTTGGAAACAAGCGTCTTTAATTTGGTTGTGTTTGCTATCCGTCTTTATGCTTACGGAAGATTTAATTTCATAGAGTGTGGTTGTGCCTTCGCTCTCAATTTCAAACGCATCAGCGCGCGCATATAGAAGACCATCTTCTGTCTTGAATTCAGTCTGAAAACTCACTTCGAAGTTACCGTTGCTCTCGAAGAACTTCTCAACATACCGTTCGACTTCGTACCCCTCACGAATCAACTTTTTCATAAAGACCGATACTTCCCCTTTGGGGTAATTTTCTGGATCATTCTTCAAGAGCCAGAGCGATTTCGGACAGTGCAGATATTGAATGAAGTTGGTCTTCGTAATGTACATGGTTGATTAAAGTTTTATTGCTCGTTATCAAGAAATAGTCAATGTGAGAATCCATCAACAAATTGTATAGACTGGATCTAGGTTCTCGCTAGTTCTGGTAAACTTGCTCGAGCGGGATTGGAAGAAGATTTCAAAGCGTGGTATTTTGCTGTGATTTGACCCTTGAATGGGCTTTACATCAGAAAGCCTGCTTTAGTAAATCATTTAGATGGACTGGCTGAATGACTAAACGTCAACGTCTCATACTGTTTGAAATCGAGGTGTAGGTTTCAAGGAACTAAATTTATAAGTCATTGATTTAATATAAGTTTCAAATTTTGTTTATTTTGTGAAGGCGGTACTAGTCACCGACCGCGCTGGGGACTGTTTGGTGGCTAAACAGTACAAAGTTGAAATTTGATGGTCTTCAATCGTTGTAGCGATATTTCCTGACAGAATAAATTCAGCAGCACTTAGCGAAGCAACCCGAAACTTGTTCAATCTAGATCGTTGACTCTCGCCTTACCAGTCACCTTGACGGCATTTTCTGTTGTAGTCCCGTAATAGTCAAGAATCGAGGAACCAGTTAAAGAACCAGAAAGTTTGCCGCCATCCATGGATAGAACGGTTTTCGATTTTCCAGTATTGTTGACATAAGCGTTCTTTGTTGGAACTGATTCCAGATC
>CAZYSR010000338.1:0-2303 GCA_964649525.1 uncultured Gammaproteobacteria bacterium | reverse complement strand
GGAATCTTGAGTATATCATTGTTAATATTAATTTTTATTGTCACTTCATCTATTCTGAAATTTCAGTAAACCGTATTATTGACCATCGTTTTCCTGTAAATTCGAAAACTGTAATCCAATTGAAATCTCGAATTTGAATTGAGTCGAAGCAACCGGGAATTCAACATTGATGACGCTAATCGTTTCCACCTAGCCTACTCATTTTTCAAAACTCGGGATAGGAGGTCCCCATCCTTACTGAGTTCTTGATTGACGCTAATAGAATATCGAGAGTATTTCGACCATCTCATTGTTGGCTTTGGCCTGAAAATCGCTTAATTTTCCGATACTGAATTTTCAGACCAGTTTATCCTTTGGTCTTTCTCCCTTGAAGAAAGCGTCTAAGTTGTCCAGCGCGCGAAACCCCATCGCATCCCGAGTTTCAAATGTGGCGCTACCGATATGGGGTAGCATAAATAGGTTCTGATGGGCTGAAAAACTTGGATTACCACCGGGTTCAACTTCAAAACAATCCAATCCTGCCGCTGCAAGCTTACCGGAATCAAGTGCAGTAATTAATGCATCTTCGTCAACCAGAGCGCCGCGCGCGCAGTTGACTAGTATGGCGTTTTTCGGCAGCATTGATAAAGTCCTGTGATTCATCAATTTCCTGGTTTGCGGTGTTGCAGGGCAATGCAGTGACAGCACGTCTGAAACTTCCAGAAGAGAGTCAAGATTTTCATGGAATACTGCACCTCTTTCAAGTTCAGGACTCAGACGCTTACGATTGTGATAGTGCACCTGCATATCAAAGCCGGCAGCTCTCTTGGCAACGACTTGTCCAACTCTTCCCATACCAACGATTCCCAGTCTTTTGCCAGTTACCTGATGACCGACCATAAACGATGGGCTCCAACTGTCCCATTGTTGATGTCTCACTATTGCATCACCCTCAACTGCACGTCTAGCAGCTCCGAGCATTAAAAGAATAGCAATTTCAGCGGTTGCATCCGAAAGCACGTCTGGAGTGTTAGTCACAACAATACCTCGTTTTGCCAACGCATCAAGATCACAGTGGTCCACACCTACTGAATGATTAGCGATGATTTTCAGACGACTTCCTAATTGGTTGACGACCTCGCTGCTGAAAATTTCGGAATGGCAGGGCAATATCGCATCCACTTCGTTGCTCATTTCGATGATTCGCTTCGCGGATGCAGGTATGTCTTGTGGTTCCAGGAGCGTGTCGTAGTCACGTACCGCCCTTGCCACGGTATTAGCCGAAAGCTGTCTTGTAATCCAGAGAACCGGACGTTGATCAGTCACGACAAGGTGAGAATATTTGGTCGTTCAGGAGTTATTCTCCTGAATCTCCATTATCGATCTTTCTACGGATGCATTCATCCCAATAGTCGTAAGCCGCCATTGGAAGTACGATTGCGATGATGATGACGAATGGTAGCCCACCCCAGAATCCTGCGAAACCCGTAGAAATGCTGTGAGACAACCCGACTACAAATATGACTACCACAATCAGACCGAATAGTCCTGTAGTGATCTGTATGGATTTCGGGAGCATTGGAGTTTTCTACACTAATTGGTAAGTTGAAACTAAAGGGATTATACGTGCTGCTACACTAGCTCACTATGGTTTAGCCTCAGGGTTGGAATTTGAAAGATAGGGAAGCACACCGAAAATGGCAAGAGCGGAAAAGCAGGAACCTCAGAAAGGAAATTGAAAAGAAAAAGATTCCATCATTCATCTATGCGCCAAATAGCTTGAGCACTATATCGTTGTTTGTTCTCGGGTGAATTCAGTCCGAAGGCGTGTAGTTCCAAGTCTAGGGTTGCTGGGACAAAAAATGGAGCAACCAGCGCGCAGTTCTGAACAATCGATCATCTTGTTCAGTTGCACCTACCAACTGAAGTCCAATTGGCATATTTTCTTCCCCCACTAGCATCGGCATGGAAATGCACGGCAAACCAGCGAGAGTCCATATAGTTGAACAGCACGGATCACCAGTACCTTCACCAAATTTTGGCGCTATTCCTGGAGCTGAAGGTGTCAGGATTGCGTCGTAGTCATTGAAAAAATCTACAAACCAGGTTACAGATGCGTGCATGGCTTCAATCGCATCACTGTACTGCTCGTCGGTAATTTGTTTTATTTCCTGAATAGAAGTGCGTATAGTTTTGCTCAATAATTCTGAATTCAATAAATCCAAGTCGTCAAGAGAGCGGTAAAGCTCATAGCCGTAAATTCTGCGTAGACTTTCGATTAGACCAACAAATGAGCGAGGAGCGGGAACTCGATCGACCTGCTC
>CAZYSR010000337.1:0-2670 GCA_964649525.1 uncultured Gammaproteobacteria bacterium | reverse complement strand
ACCGCGTCCTGTTCACATCGCCATTCCGATTGATATCATGGAATTACCTGTTGATGAAGAATGGCATATTGCAACTCCTTCAGACAAACCACTTCCGACCCCTGCTGCCATCAAATCAGCTGTCGATCTTCTAAGCATAGCGACTTCGCCGGTTATCGCGGTAGGTGGTGGCGCTCAGCATGCATCCAAGGAAGTCGTTTCACTGGCGGAACTCGTGAATGCAGGTGTCATCTCGTCCAATGCAGGTAAAGGTATCGTCCCGGATTCCAACCCACTGAGCCTGACTGGCGGTGTTTTGAGTCCTGCAGTCCAACGTTATCTCGCCAAAGCAGATGTAGTTCTTGCAATCGGTACAGAACTCGGTGAAGCTGACAGTTTTATTTACGATCTGCCTGTCAATGGTAAAGTTATCCGAATTGACATCGACTCGTCGCGTTTCAATGACGCTTTCCCTGCAACTGTCGCAGTGCACGGCGACTCAAAGGCGGCTTGTGAAATGATGATCGTCGAATGGCAAACAAGAGTAATTTCCGGTAGTGAAAGAAATGTCATTGCAGAGCTTGATCAGGTACGGATTGATCAGGAGAATGAATTCACCGATGTTGAACGGCAGCACGTTAAGGTACTCAATGCAATGCGTTCTGTACTACCGGATGAAACCATCATCATGGGAGACATTGCCCAGGTTGTCTACACCGGGACGGCAGTGATGAAAGTGGAATTGCCACGCACCTGGTTTTACCCTGCAGGGTTTGGCACACTGGGTTGTGCCGTACCCGGCGCGATTGGTGCGAAACTCGCCAAACCCGACACACCCGTTGTGGCACTCGTCGGAGATGGTGGATTTATGTTTACGGTCAACGAAGTCGCCACTGCGGTCGAAGAATCTCTTTGCATTCCAATTGTGATTTGGCACAATCACAGCTATGCCATGATTCGGGACGGTATGGTCAAGCGAAAAATTCCGGAAATCGGTGTCAACCCCAGCGCACCGGATTTTGTTAAACTAGCCGATGCCTTTGGATGCCCTGGATCGTTGGCTCGCAACCAAGGAGACTTTGTCAGTGCCTTGAATGACGCACTTGAACACGAGGGTCCTTCGATCATCGTGGTAGTTGAAGACGATGATTGGCTCATCGCTTAACCACCTTCTGTGAAGATATAACTCTTGTGCGGAATCCGCGTAAAGTCAAGTATTCTGGATTCTCGCTATTACGAAATTCGTTAGGGTCTAATTCCTGGCCGAACATCCTCCCTACTCCAGAACTTCGACCATACTACGACATCGTCATAGTTGGAGGCGGTGGTCACGGACTCGCAACCGCACACTATCTTTCCTCTCGATTTGGCGAATCTAATGTAGCGGTATTGGAAGCCGGATGGCTGGGCGGTGGCAACACTGCGCGAAATACAGCAATCGTACGCTCCGACTATCTGCTGGATGCAAGTTTTGAACTGAAAAATCTGGCCCTGCAGTTGTGGGGGACCCTAGGGTCAGAACTTGGATTTAACTTGATGTATTCACCGAGGGGATACATCGATCTTGCACACTCTGATGGGGAACTTGAGGACTTTGTTCTACGCGCGAATGCCATGTGCCTGCGAGGTGCTGAAGCAAAAATCCTTGATCGACATCAACTCCAGAAGCGAGTGCCGCAAATTAACCTTAGTGAATCGACGCGCTTTCCTATTGTTGGTGGATTAGTTCAGGAAAAAGGAGGTATTGTTCGGCATGACGCCGTTGCCTGGGGATTTGCAAAGTCTGCTGTAGAAGCTGGGATTCATGTCGTTCAAAACTGTCCAGTTACCGGATTCGAAATCAACGCTGGGAAAGTGACAGGGGTTAGGACGAACCAAGGTGTTATCGGATGTGAGAAGGTTCTGATCAGTGTTGCCGGTGCAAGTTCTGAGGTTGCCAGACTCGCCGGATTATTGCTGCCGATTGAATCAGTTAATGTCCAGGCATTTGTTTCCGAGCCAGTTAAACCTGCTCTTGATGTCGTTGTGAACTACAACGCAGGGCTTTGCTATATCAGTCAGACTGACAAGGGAGAGTTTATTCTCGGTGGTGCGACGGATGGGTATCCGTCATTTGCAAAACGAGGATCGTTTTCCAGCATTGAAGATGTGATTGTTAGAGCAGTCCAGATCTTTCCCTTTCTGTCAGGACTCAGACTTATGCGTCATTGGTCTGGAACTGCTGATATCGCGATGGATGGAAACGCAATTCTGGGTAACACCCCAATCGAAAACCTGTATCTCAATAGTGGATGGGGATATTCCGGATTTAAGGCAACCCCGGCAGTCGGCTGGCTGATGGCTGAATTGCTGACTCAAAATAAACCTCCAGATCTGATTACCCCTTTCTCGCTAAGTCGATTTGAAACTGGAAATCTGATTGATGACAGCGGCACGGGTCCTTACACTTGGCTCCAATGATGTCATGCTGCTGATTCCCTGTCCCTGGTGCGGTCCCCGTGATCAATGTGAATTTGATTACGGTGGTGCTGATGTCAAATTCCCCGATCTTGGTCACCCACCCGATACTTCAATAGACGACTGGCACAAGGTAGTTCACTTGCGAGAAAACACCGAGGGTGAAATTCGAGAAATTTGGTATCACAGATCGGGGTGCGAACGCTGGATATCAATTACCCGAAACGCTCTAAC
>CAZYSR010000336.1:0-2303 GCA_964649525.1 uncultured Gammaproteobacteria bacterium | reverse complement strand
TTTGGATGTTGAGGTTGACCCGGGACGATTGGAACAGGAGATTGGATTAGCGCTGACCAAACTTGATGTGGCAGAAGAAATCGACCGTATCGACTTACATGTTTGCGAGTTTGAACGGGTGCTGGCTGAAGACTCGGTAGTTGGCAAGCGATTGGGATTTCTACTGCAGGAACTTGTTCGAGAAGTGAATACACTAGGTGCAAAAACACTGTATTTTCCGTTGAATTCACTAACTGTCGATATGAAGGTGATTCTTGAACAGATTCGAGAACAGGTTCAGAATGTCGAGTAACAAGCGCTTTTTATTTTCAATTTGACAGGGAATGGTGTGTTGGAAACCGCTCCCGTTATACTGATCATTGCTGCAGCTTCCGGAACTGGAAAATCCAGTCTGGCGAGAGCTTTGGTTGAATCAGAACCTTCGGTGGTACTGTCAGTTTCCCACACCACCCGAAAGATTGGACACGGCGAAATTGATGGGCGGGAGTACTTCTTCATTTCAGAGCAAACATTCAAAAAAATGGCTGAAGCAGGCCACTTTGCTGAATATGCAAAAGTTTACGACCACTACTATGGAACCTCAAAAAAGACTATCACGGACAATCTGGAATCAAGTCTTAGCGTGGTACTCGATATTGACTGGCAGGGTGCGCAACAGGTTGCCCGTCAGTTTGAATGTGCGGTAAAAGTGTTTTTACTGCCGCCATCCATCCGCTCATTACGAACCAGGCTGGTTAATCGAAAGCGTGATCCAGAAAATGCCATTCAGTCTAGATTGCAAATGGCAATTGAGGACATGAAGCATTACAAAGAATTTGATCATGTCATATTGAATGACAATTTTGACGCCGCACTGCAGGATCTGAAGTCTCTTTTGCCGGGTCAATCTGGAATGACCCGCCCCTTACCAGAAAATCTGCTTGAAAAGCTAGGCATTGCTGCCTGATTCCAGCCAGCATTCAACAGCCTCACACACTAACCATTCGCCAGCCACACCGATAGAGGCGACCGGGTTGTGTGCATCATTTCGTACAAATCGAAGAAGTTTCCCTGTCTGAAAAGGTCGGAATAACCTTAACAAAATTTAATGTTTCTGAAATCTTGTGTCAATATTCGGGCAAGTAGAATGTTCTCATTCAAACTTCCAGTTCCTTTATCAGAGGTGAATCCATGCAAGTTATGCAAATGAACAACAAGAAATTCCTGAGCAAGGTTTCGATTCTAACGACATTGGCCCTTGCAATTGTTGCAATTGGTCTGTTCCTGCGAGCTGAATCAACTGTTCATGCAGTTGAGGGTGCAAAACCAGTCGGAGTTGAACTTGGCGACGTCGTGATCAACCAGGGTTTTGCCGAGATGATTGAAGCCGTAACACCCGCAGTGGTTTCACTGGAGGTGACGCAAAAGCTTCCGACATCTTACCAGGATCAAAATTTTCCTTTCGACCCCTTCAAAAACTTCAGAGAGGAAGGGCCAGGTCAATTTCCTGAGTGGTTTTGGGAGCAATTTCCGTGGGCTCCGGAAAATTTCGGAAACAAGGAAAGGAGAAAGTCCCCACCTCAACGGCAGTATTCTGGAGTCGGCGCAGGTCTCGTGTTTGATCCATCTGGTCTCATCGTTACGAACAACCACGTAATCGACAATGCAGCGGAAATTCGGGTCACACTACACGATGGCAGAGTCCTCGACGCTGAAGTAGTCGGTGTCGATCAATTTACAGATCTTGCAGTTTTGCGGATCAATGCAGACGAACAGCTACCATATGCAGAATTTGGCAAGACTGATAAGGTTCGAGTTGGTGATTGGGCCATCGCAATCGGTGACCCGTTTGGACTGCAAAAATCAGTATCGTTGGGAATCGTTTCGGCGATGGGACGAAATTTTTCCTATGATTCACCAAAGGTGCCTCTAATTCAGGTTGACGCTGCTGTCAATCGCGGAAATTCCGGCGGACCCCTATTCAATGCGATGGGTCAGGTCATTGGAATTAACACGATGATTATTTCTCCGAGTGGATCATCTGCTGGTGTGGCCTTGGCAGTGCCGTCATCCATTGTTGAGGACATCGTAACGACTATTCAGACTGAGGGTCGCGTGACGAGGGGTTGGCTTGGTGTTGAGATACAGAATGTCACGGCCGACATTGCAGGTGCGCTGGGACTGGATGAAGCAGACCCACACGGTGCTTTGGTTTCACGCGTGCAGGCTGACAGTCCGGCAGAGGGAGCTGGAATTGAAGTGGGCGACATTATTGTTTCGTTCAATGGACAGCGAATTGACGGCATTCAATCACTCTCAAAGAT
>CAZYSR010000335.1:0-4764 GCA_964649525.1 uncultured Gammaproteobacteria bacterium | reverse complement strand
CCCATGCTTCGTGCTGTTGATTTGAAACATAGTTACGAAGTTTTCAAGACCAGCGATGTAGATTTTGTCTTCTCTGCAGCAGAATTTGGTTCTCCGATTTTTCGCGCTTTCACAATTCTTGATGATGGCCGGGCAAAAATGTTTCAACCACAACACTATCACGCAAATTCGCAGGATTTACCCCGCGCTTTCCACGATGCTGCCCAATTTTGTTGGGGACGCCCAGAGGCAATAATGAATCCTGATGCAGTTGTATTTTCTGAAAGCTCTAAGCCATTTGTGATTCCAACCAATCTTGTAGCCGACATTGACACTCCCGAAGACTGGGTCTTGGCTGAATGGCTATTTAAGGCGCACAAATCTATTTCCACAAACAACTGAAGTGAATATCGCGATACGTACTGACGCATCGAGTGTCATCGGTAGTGGTCACTTGATGCGTTGTCTAGCAATTGCCAATGAATTGAAGAATAGAGGGGCTAGTGTACTCTTCATTACTGTAAGTGAGGAGCAGAAGTGGATTGATTTGATACGAGGCAGAGGGTTTACATGTGAAACTATAGAGACAGCACACGCTACTGGAGTTTCCCTGATTGACTCAAAATGCAACGAAACTAACGCAAGATCGCAGCATTACGTTGTTGATTGGCGTAAGGACTCCAGCCAAACCAGGCAGATCATCGAAGGCAAGGAGATTGATTGGTTAATCGTTGACCACTACGGTCTGGATTGGCAGTGGGAGTCATTGATCAGAGACTGTGTGAATCGAATTATAGTAATTGATGATCTAGCTGATCGTGCGCATGACTGTGATGCTCTTTTGGATTGCGTATACGGTCGAACGGCTGATGATTACAAATCATTAGTTCCAGGTGGATGTGAACTGCTATTGGGGGCAAAATATGCACTATTACGTCCAGAATTCTTGAAGTGGCGGGAATTTGCACTTGAACGTAGACGTAAATTTCAAGGAGTTAACAAAATTCTGGTGTCATTGGGAGGCACTGACAAATCCAATCTGACTGCAAAAGTTCTAAATCAATTGGCTCCTCTTGAGTTGCCCAATAACATTGAGATAGAGGTTGTAGTTGGATTAGGATTTACGCATCTAAAACGAGTCGAAGATCAAATTGCCTCACTACCCAATAAAAGTTCTCTGGATGTGGGTGTAAACAATATGGCATCTCGAATTGCGGAAGCTGACCTTGGCATTGGTGCCATTGGTGTAAGCACTTGGGAACGGTTTTGTTTAGGGTTGCCAGCAGTCAATTTAATTACTGCGTCTCACCAATTAGCAGCTATCGCATCACTTCGAAAGCAGAAATTTTCGGGGGTTCTGCATTCATCTACAATAGCTAGTGAAATTGTGCCATTCCTGAAAAAATTGATGTTTGATCAATCAATTTATCGTGAATATGCAGACCAATGTAGTCAGGCTATTGATGGTAAAGGACTATTCCGGTTAGTTGATTTTTTGAAGTGAATCAAAATAAGAAATTTATCTACTTCTAGTCTTGCTCAAAATTCAGCGATATTCAATCATGACCTTACGCGCTTGCACTCAATTTAGTCGCGATTAGTTTACCTACTCTCTACCTTTAGCAATAGTACCAATAAAGTGGAAAGACTAAAGTTCAATGTGATTGTCCGAAAAGCAGACATGAGCGATTGCAAGGAAGTTTTTGAGTGGAGAAATGACAGCAATACTAGGCAAATGTCCTCTACGTCAGATGTTGTTCTTTGGGAAGATCATTTACGATGGTATGAACGCTCTCTCGCGAGTGAGAACCGATTACTTTTAATTTGTGAAGCTAAAGAAAAAATTAAAAATATTAAGTTGGGAATAGTTAGATTTGATTTCCTTGATGATGGAAGAATGTCAGAAATTTCAATTAACCTTTCTCCTTCTGTACGTGGCAAGGGATACGGTAAAGAGTGTTTGAAGGAATCGATTTTCTATATGGTAGATGAATGGCCAATGTGTAATTTAGTTACCGCCAAAGTAAAGAAGATAAATGAAACTTCAAAAAGAGTGTTTGAGCAAGTTGGATTCAATTTGGTGGCAGAAGACGATTTATTTTGGAGATTTGAGTTCCCCTGTCTTGAATTACAATAAGTATTACATTTTCCAGTAAGTTTGGCACGCAATTTCAAAGTTTTCTGGTGTGCTCATTCCAATGAAACTATTTCAAATTTGAATATAAGAATCAACGAATTAGAGTTTTTCTTGAGTCTTCGTAAAGAGAAGGTATGCCTAGTGTTTTACTAATGACTCTGTCAAACTCCAATAGTGCAAAGAGCAGACTTCAATACCAATAGATTTTTGCGAACATTTGCGTCGTGACGCAAGTTTACCTGCAAGATCTGAATGATTCCAAATAAGTTTCAATTTCACCTTTCCACATGATGACCTATTGATTTTTATGCTAGAAAATTCTTCCATTCTTTTAACTGGTGGCACGGGATCTTTTGGATCGCGCTTTGTACCTATGGTGTTGGAAAATTATTCGCCAGCACGCCTCGTGATTTATTCTCGCGATGAAATGAAACAATGGGAGATGGCAAAGTCATACGCTAACGATCCTCGAGTTCGGTTTTTCTTGGGGGATGTAAGGGACAAAGAACGTCTTTACAGAGCAATGGATGGCATTGATTTCGTTGTGCATGCAGCCGCATTGAAAATCATACACATTGCTGAATACAACCCATTCGAATGCATTAAGACAAACATCAATGGTGCGATGAATGTGATTGACGCATGTCTTGACACCGGGGTGAAACGATGCATCGCACTTTCAACCGACAAAGCATCCAGTCCAGTAAATCTTTATGGTGCCACAAAGTTGGCCGCCGAAAAACTATTTGTAGCTGCAAACTCTTACTCTGGTGCATCGCGATGTCGGTTTGCTGTAGTCAGATATGGAAATGTGATGGGTTCAAGAGGATCAGTCATACCGTATTTTCTGTCCCTAGACAATAACTCAGAATTGCCAGTCACTGATATTCGCATGACTCGATTTATGATCAGGCTTGAACAGGCCGTTGACTTGGTATTTCATGCGTTTTCAGATATGTCAGGTGGAGAAATCTATATACGTAAGGTTCCTTCAATGAATATTCTGGATATTGCAAAGGCTTGTGTTCCAAACTTCAAGCACAAAATTGTTGGTATTAGGCCAGGTGAAAAATTGAGCGAACAACTTGTCGGAGAAGATGAATCGCCGTTTACCTACGAATTTGAAGATTACTTCAAGATAACGCCATCTATAAATACCCCCGCAGAAGGTTCTAATTCGAATGGAAAATTAGTTCCAAGTGGGTTCAATTACACGTCTGACTCGAACAACTCATGGATGAGTGTTGAAGAACTGTCTGAGTGGATAGAAAATAATCGCGACATTATTGGATACTTCTAGTTGATTCAGTACGCCCGCCAAAATATCACTGAGAATGATATTGAAGCCGTTGTCGGAGCCCTTCGTTCGGAATATTTGACTCAGGGTCCGATAGTTCCACAATTTGAAAATGCAATAGTTCAACGTGTTTCGGCTTCATTTGCGGTAGCAACTAACTCCGCGACATCCTCTCTTCATGTTGCATGCCTAGCTTTGGGACTAGGTCCTGGTGACTTACTTTGGACGGTACCAAATTCATTCGTAGCATCAGCCAATTGCGGGTTGCTGTGCGGGGCTGATGTCGATTTCGTAGATATTGATTCAAAAAGTTACTGTATGGATGTTGTCGCTTTGGAAAGTAAGCTAGCTAAAGCTGAAACCAAAGGACGCCTACCGAAAATTATTGTAGTAGTCCACTATTCCGGACGTAGCGCGGATATGGAGGCAATTGGAGGTCTCGCTAAACAGTACGGAGTCCATGTTATTGAAGATGCTGCCCATGCTACTGGTGGCAGCTATTTAGGAAGCCCAATAGGCTCTGGTCAATTTAGCGATGTAACGGTGTTTAGTTTCCATCCGGTGAAGGTTATGACAACAGCAGAAGGAGGAATTGGGGTAACAAATAATCCAGAAGTGGCCTCTCGAATGACAAGAATAAGAAGTCACGGTGTTACTCGAAACCCAGGTGATATGGTGAATAAGAATCCGCATCCGTGGGAATTTGAGCAACTAGAGTTAGGACTAAACTATCGAATGACTGAATTGCAAGCTGCATTGGGTCTCTCTCAGTTAAAGAGACTGGATTCATTTATTGCTCGTCGCCGTCAAATCGCTCAGCAGTATGATGAACTGCTAGCGGGATTACCGTTGATTTTGCCAAGCCTTAAGCCCGAAAACGAATCTGCCTGGCACCTATACCCGATAGTAATTGACAGAGAAATTTCTGAACGGAGTAGGGAACAGGTTTATTTCTCGTTACTGGAGAAAGGGGTTAAGGCAAACGTACATTTCATTCCAATTCATACCCAACCTTATTTCAAGGATAAGGGATTCAGGGCTGGCGACTTTCCAGTTTCAGAATGGTTTTATGCCAATGAACTCAGCTTACCGATGTATTTCGAACTAACTGATCAAGAGCAATTGCTTGTTACTGACGCGATAAAAGAAATATTTTGAGGTTGAATCTACTAGGTACTTTCTACTGAAACTACGAAACGAATAGTTGTAAGCAAAATGAAGCTTAGTCCTGGATCGCGCACCTTCAGTCCGGAAATTATCACTAAAGTGTTAGAAATACACCGGCTATTTGTCTTACCTTTTCTTTCAAATCCTCACCCCACAAAGGTAGATGCCTACTCACAAGCATCCG
>CAZYSR010000334.1:0-2546 GCA_964649525.1 uncultured Gammaproteobacteria bacterium | reverse complement strand
GACTTACTGATCGCGTTGCTAGATGAGCAAATCGAAATGCGTGCTTTGGTAACGCACTGGCTCAAGCATGCTGTAATCAACTGTTGTGCTGGCTGGTACTTAACGAAAATTTGCTGTTGGTGAATTCTAACACCGAACCTTAACAACCTCAACGACCACACAAAGTTCGATTTGAATTTCTGAACTATAATTAATGCGTCAATATCTGTCGTATTAATGAATAGCTATCGAATATTTGTTGGCTTTTCATTGATTTTCACAGGAATTGAATTTAGTATATCCAGTAATGTCGGATGTGGCCGGTGCTGGTCAATATTCACCTTGCTTGGTAGTTGTTTCACACAGCTGCCAGCCGATAAAAAGCAACAGTGAATTCAGATTCAAGGCTTGTTCAGTCAGAAGATGTAATGATCACTTGCGGTCTGCTGATTCGAGATGTTCTGCGCATCTTGAATTTATAAGAATTCCTAGCTAAAGCGCTTGTTTACCGGCTGTTTACTATAACCTGGATAGAAGATCTAATGCTAAGCACTTACGAAAGAAAACTCATAGCAACTTACCTCGACAATTTGGCTGCGAATCTAAATTACCGAGATCCCGAGGCCGCGGGCATAGTCAAATGGATAGCTGATAAAGGAAATCAAAATTTGTATAGTGGTAAATCAATGTTCCCTGACATGGACAATTTCGAGCATCATTTAGACGACATACCTACAAAAGGCCAATTACGTATGGTTCGAGAGGCTTTACAGCGCGAGTGTGCCGCATTCAAGACAGCCAAGTATGATTTGGCCGCTAAGCGACTTCAGAATCTGGCTCAAGCCACTTGCCTGTCGACTATCGATGTCGATATCTTGGAACTCTTGCTGAGGTACTCTACCCAACCAGTCATTGAGAGAATGATTGATGATATTTTTCGTGAAAGAGCGCGATACCGAACCACGTTGAATTCATCTACAATTGCGACTCTTCTTAATTTATCGCTGGGCGATGTTCAGCGCCACCTGCATAGCGAGTCGCCACTGGTCAGCTCAGGGCTCGCTACCATTGACAGAGAAGACGGCGACGTGGAAATTGTGTCTCGGCTTCACCGCTTGGCGACTGATTCAGATCACAGCGGCCTCGACGCGATCCGTCTGTTGCTTGACTTTGCACCTGAGAGTGAACTCGAGTGGGAGGACTTCGAACACATAAGCAAAGGGCGTGATCACATCGAACGACTGATTACAGGTGCGCTCCAAAACAATACTTCGGGTGTAAACATACTTTTATACGGTCCACCAGGAACAGGCAAGACTGAGTTCTGCAAGGTATTGGCCAAGCAACTTAGTGTGACTCTGTACAGTGTTGGCGAATTGGATCACAAAGGCGACGAGATGACCCGTCGCGAGAGACAGCAGGAACTCCGCCTCACTCAGCGTCTTCTCGCAAAGAACCAAAATTCACTGATCCTGTTCGATGAGATGGACGATCTACTTACAAATGGAACTGGATTAAGATTCCTTGGAATGCCGTTCTCCTCCAACTCACAGAATGGAGGCTCTAAAGTTTACATGCACAACTTACTAGAGCGAGCACCTGCACCAACTCTCTGGACCATAAACGATACCAGTTCAGTCGACCGTTCCCTGTTGCGTCGCATGTCTTACGCACTAGAGCTGAGTCCGCCGTCAATGTCCGTGCGAACAAGAATTTGGAAAACGCAACTTGAGCGCTACGGCATCGATGCAAACGCCGAGGATGCTTGTGCGCTGGCGCGGGAATTCACCGCAACACCCGGTATAGCAGCCGGCGCGACCGCTGCAGCGAGCATTGCTGGCGGTGGTATTGACGCGGTGCGATTCGGAGTGCAAAGTCTTTCCAGGTTGGTATCGTGCGAAGTGCCACCCGAAGGTGTACCACAACTGTTCGATCCCACACTGATCCAAGCCAACACCTGTCCGATTAAATTAGCCGATAGTCTTGTAAAAAGCGGTGTGCTGGAATTTTCTCTCTGTCTGCAGGGACCACCCGGCACCGGTAAGAGCGCCTATGTCCGTTACCTTGCCGAACGTATGGGGCTAGAGGTAATGCAGAAGCGAACTTCCGATTTAATTTCCGCGTATGTCGGGGAAACGGAGAAAAACATCGCCGCCGCCTTTAAAGAGGCACAGAACACCAATTCATTCCTTGTTTTCGATGAAGCTGATTCATTGCTCTACGATAGAAATTTTGCCCAAAGATCATGGGAAGTCAACCAAGTCAACGAAATGCTGACGTGGATGGAAATCCATCAGCTGCCATTCGCCTGCACTACCAATTTTGGCGAGCACCTTGACAGTGCAACTCTTAGGCGCTTCATATTCAAGATCACCCTTGACTACCTCCAGCCAGAGCAGATAAGGACAGCATTCCAAACTTACTTTGGATTCGCTCCTCCAGAGAGGGTTTTGAATCTCACCAACCTTACACCTGGCGATTTCTCGGTGGTACACCGAAAATCTACGATTGTTGGTCAATCGGACGATCAGGAAGCTTTGGCCGAGATGCTATGTGCGGAATGTGAT
>CAZYSR010000333.1:0-2382 GCA_964649525.1 uncultured Gammaproteobacteria bacterium | reverse complement strand
GTACCGTGCTCACCTGGTGGAATTCGAGTACCTTCTGGAAACACAACAACCCAGCGACCTTCCTTTAAGACCTCAATTCCTTGCTTAACCACCTGTTCAAGTGCCTTTCTAACAGTAGCTCTGTCTATTTTGATCGGATGTGTTGCAGCCAATCCCCAGCCGAAGAATGGGATATAGAGTAAAGATCGCTTTAATACCCAGGCTTGTGCTGGGAAAATTGTCTGATAAGCAATCGTTTCCCAAGCGGACTGATGTTTGGAAAAGATAACTGCCGGCTGATCCGGAAGGGTTTCAAGTCCCTCAACTTCGTGACGCAATCCACATATCACCTTCAACAGCCAGATGTTGGCGTGTGCCCAACCACCAATGACGCGCGAGCGAAAATGTGGCTCACAGAAATAAACTGCGACAGCCACTGGCCAATATACCAAGGTCAGCAAAATCAGAAGAGCCATAAAGAGAATTGATCGAAGCCTGATCATCGTGATATGCGGGGCTTTAACGGACAATATTCCGAATTTTTCATCCGGTTAACTGCTCGACTTAAGATCGAAATCAGATACTCGCAACGTGCCGTCAATCATCCTGCCCTTTCTTTGCTGGATTTTTTCAATTTTCTGCCAAAATGCCTGATTCAGATCAAAATTGGCAGCGATTGATGTTCCAAGCAACAATATCAAGAGATCTGCGCACTCTTCAGCGATTTTTTCGGAACCCTGCCCTTTCGTAACTGCAGCAGCCACTTCACCCAACTCTTCGCACATCAGCGCGATTCGAAATTTGAGATCATGCCCACCGGTATTATCCATATCGTGTTTTTTGTGAAAGTCCTGCACGGCAGACAGCATTTCGTCATATGAATCGTGGTTCATGCCTTGTCCTTTGATGATTGAAGTTTTGACAGATCTGCCACTTCGCAGAATAAGTTGTAGACGTAGCCGACCAAAGCGATGCGATTTTCTCTGAGTTCAAGATTCTCATCCATCACCATTACAGTGTCGAAAAGTTCATCGATTGGATCTCTGAGCTGAGCAAGCATGCGAAGAATCGCATCAAAACTGAAGGACACCCTTAGCGATTCTACCTTAACAGCAAGGTGCTTAGCTTTGTTATACAGTGCTACTTCAGCTGGTTCCTGTAGCCGATCGGAATCAACTTCTCGAGCGTTCAAGGTGTCTGCGTGATTCAATATGTTACGAATCCGCTTGTTCGCGGCAATTAAGTCAGAATACTCTGGCATTTCCCGAAAGCTTCTCACAGCCTTCATTCTTTTGTCAAATTCCAAAGGACTACTGGGTTTGAGTTCAATGACCGCATTGAATTCATCCGTGGCATAGCCCTGCTCCAGATAGTAGTGCCGTAATCGTTCGAGCATGAATTCAAAAAGACGCGTCAAGTCATCTTCCGTCGGAATCTGCGCACCCGCACTTTTGTATTCTTCCGCTTGTTCCTGATAGATATTTGCCGAGATTTGCAACACATTCCGGAGATCCAAATTCAGTTTGCGCTCAATGAGGATGCAAAGAACCGCCAGTGCCATGCGCCGCAATGAAAATGGATCACGGTCTCCTTTAGCGACTTCGCCCGCACTCGTGAGTCCGACAAGTGAGTCAATCCGGTCGGCAATTGCGACAACAATTCCGACATCCGTTTCAGGCAACTCGCCTGCAGCCGACACTGGCATGTAGTGTTCCTGTATTGCACGACAGACACTATCTGGATAACCGTCGAGTCTTGCGTAATACTGTCCCATAGTGCCTTGCAGTTCTGGAAATTCCCCAACCATCTCACTAACCAGGTCGGCTTTTGCAAGGCGTGATGCGTCTCGAAAGTCGTCACTCGCGGTAAACACCTGATCCGCAATACGAACTGCCAACATTTGGATGCGCTCAGACTTTCGGGAATAGGAGCCAAGCTTACGGTGGAACACCAGATGCTGCAAGCTAGGCAGCATGTCCTGCAGCGGCGTCTTGCAATCCTGCTCGTAAAAGAATTTTGCATCAGAAAGCCGCGCCCGAAGGACCCGTTCATTGCCAACAACAATTCTGTTTGCCCGTTCTTCATTCGTGGGTGTAATATTTGCAACCGCAAAGAATTTTGGCTGTAAGGCGCCCTTTTCATCAAATACAGGAAAGTACTTTTGGTGTTGTCGCATCGATGAGATCAGGACCTCAGGCGGCAACTTCAGAAACTCAGTGCTGAAAGTACCGCAAAACGCATATGGCCACTCCACCAGGTCAGTCACTTCATCCAGCAAATCATCATCCTTCAAAGCAGTTCCTTGGAAACGATTTTCCAGATCTCGCAGTTGATTCTGAATTGCCTGCTTGCGTTCAGTGCGATCCGCCATTACCCGCCCTTGTTCTAAAAGCAAGGTGGAGT
>CAZYSR010000332.1:0-2355 GCA_964649525.1 uncultured Gammaproteobacteria bacterium | reverse complement strand
CTTCTGAATCACATAAGCAGATTGCCACCGTTATCTCGCAGCTGTGGAAACAAAAGCTCGAAGTACAGACCGAGCTCGTAAACTACGAATGGAAAACCTATCTACAAATCCGGCAAACACAGGAATTTGATCTTGCGCGTGCCGCCTGGTGCGGAGACTATAACGAAGCATCCACATTTCTCGATTTGATGACGACTGCTTCAACCTCTAATGCCGGACGATTCTCTAATCCGGAAGTAGATCGACTCATGGCGGAGTCGAAAACCCTGGAAAACCCACAGGACAACTACACAGCAGTAGAACTGATACTCGCTGATGAAATGGCGCTGATTCCAATCTACCACTATACCAGTGTGTTTATGCTGAACTCACAGATCAGGGGATGGCCATATGACAATGTTCAAAAGAACTGGTACTCGAAAGATCTCTATCGCATAAAGAATTAATGTAATTCGATTCAGTCTTTATGGCGTTTTACATCGCTCGAAGGTTATTAGTTGCCGTACCGACGATCCTGGCACTGATCGTCTTTTCGTTCATCATCATGTATCTTGCTCCTGGCAGTCCATTTGCCGGAGAGCGCCCTTTGCCAGAAGCGACATTGGCCAACCTCGAGGCTTTGTACGGTCTGAATCGTCCGTTCTACGAACAGGTTTTTCGATACGTCTGGAATATCGTGGCGCACTTTGATTTTGGACCCTCGTTGATTTATCGCGATCGTTCAGTCAGCGAAATCATTGCGCAAGGGTTTCCGGTCACCTTGACGTATGGATTTCTTTCATTTATTGTTGCGGTCAGTGTGGGTGTCGTGCTTGGAGTAGTTGCCGCACTGCGTCAGAATTCATGGCTTGACTATTTTGCCGTTGGCATCTCCATTGGAGCTCAGGTATTGCCAAACTTTGTTATGGCGCCAATTCTCGTATTGACTTTCACACTGTGGCTCGGATGGTTACCTGGCGGAGGATGGCAAGGTGGGGAACTCCCCTATCTAATCTTACCTGTCATTGCGCTTTCCACAAGTTTCATGGCATCAATCGCCAGAATAACACGATCATCGATGTTGGAAGTGTTGAACGCAGATTTCATTTTCACCGTCCGCGCCAAGGGACTGCCTAAACGACGCTGGGTGTTGCGTCATGCACTGAAACCGGCGATGTTGCCGGTTATTTCATATCTTGGGCCAACATTCGTCGGTTTGATCACTGGTTCAGTGGTGATTGACATTTATTTTTCCACCGGTGGCATAGGTCAATACTTTGTCAACGCGGCGATCAACCGTGATTATTCCCTGATCATGGGGATCACAATTTTGACCGGTACACTCACTGTAGTATTTAACCTGTTGGTTGATATCGCTTATGCGTGGATTGATCCTAGAATTCGTTACTAGTCAATCGATATGAACTTGATACAGAAAACTAACTTTGAATTTTCTGCAAAGGGTGAAGATCATCGCACACTGTGGCAGGATGCGCTCATTCGATTTCGCCGGAACCGGGCAGCTTCAGCGAGTGTCCTCGTGCTTGCCTTGATCGCAATCTATTCGATATTCGGGCCAACACTATCAGGGTGGACAGCGGAAGAGATAGATTGGAGCGTCATTGGATCTGTTGAAACAATGGGTAAGCCATCTGGAGTACATTACTTCGGAACTGATGAACTTGGTAGGGATCTCTTTACACGCACCGCTATCGGGACTCGAATTTCGCTTATCGTGGGCTTGATCGGAGCTCTCATTGCTGTTTTCGTCGGTACCCTCTACGGCGCGATCGCAGGATATTTCGGTGGCAAACTAGACAACGTCATGATGCGATTTGTGGATGTCGCAATGTCCATTCCGTATATGTTTGTCCTTATTCTGATGTTGGTTGTATTTGGACGCTCTATCGTACTTCTATTTATCGGTATAGGATTGGTTTCATGGCTCGATATGGCACGTATCGTACGAGGGCAGACGCTCAGCATTAAAACTAGGGAGTTTGTCGAAAACGCAGTGGTTAGTGGCGTACTGCCTTTTTTCATCATTCTGCGGCATATTGTCCCGAATCTGTTGGGTATTGTCATTGTCTATGCCACATTATTGGTGCCAAATATCATCCTATATGAGAGTTTCATCAGCTTTCTTGGACTCGGTGTTCAGGAACCAAATACATCACTCGGTGCATTAATCAGCAGTGGTTCGTCTCAAATGCAATACGGAACGTTATGGCAGTTGGCATTCCCTTTGTTTTTCTTTGTGATTACGCTTTTTGGGTTTTTCTTTGCGGGAGATGGGATGCGCGATGCTCTCGATCCAAAAGACCGCTTGTAGATGAATATTCTCGATATTCGTAATCTTGAGGTGGTGTTCAAAAC
>CAZYSR010000331.1:0-6956 GCA_964649525.1 uncultured Gammaproteobacteria bacterium | reverse complement strand
CCTAGAAGAAAGGAATTCTTCCAGAAGGAACTAGCTGAATTTATCAGGTTGGCCGATGAAGAACACCTGAATGTGTTTGATGTTCGAGGCTCTTATGCGGGTGCTATGGGAATACCTCAGTTTATCTCCAGCAGTTATAGAAACTACGCGGTTGATTTCAACGCTAACCAGCGGCGCGATTTGTTGACAGAGACGGCTGATGCAATTGGGAGCATTGGTAACTACCTAGGCAGACATGGCTGGTCAGCTGGGGGGCCAATATTCACATCACTGACGCTAAAGAATGCCAACAATGTAGAACTCGTCCCGACAAAAGGATTGAAAACGGACCGAACCTTTGGTGAAATTGCCGACCAGGTCAAATTGCCTGATCAACAGTTAACAATTGAGCTAGAACAGAAAATTGGAGTTGTAAAGCTCGAAACAAAATCGGATCAGATTGAGTATCGAGTTGCATTTCCAAACTTCTACGTCATCACCGCGTATAACCGTAGCAACTTGTATGCAATGGCGGTAACGGAATTGGCGAATCTGATTTCTGCCAAACGTAGCAAGAACTAATCATGAGAACTACTCTCAGCAAATTCATCTGTCTGCTATCCATTGCAATTACAGTGGCAGGCTGTTCTTCAGGTCCGCCGATGAAATCAGTTCAAAAGTACATCGATTATTCAGACATAAAGCATGAGCCTTATAGTCGTACGGGAAATAATGTCTATACTGTTTTCGGCGTTACCTACTTCCCCCTTTCATCTTCAGTTGGTTATCGGGAAAAAGGAATAGCTTCGTGGTACGGGAAGAAATTCCATGGCAGGCGCACCTCAAGTGGCGAAACATACGACATGTACGCGATGACAGCAGCCCACAAAACTCTACCGTTACCAACTTATGTCGAGGTAACCAATCTCAAGAACAATCGTAAAGTACTTGTAAAAGTCAATGATCGCGGACCGTTTGTTGACGGACGGATTATAGATTTGTCGTACACGGCTGCCCAGGAACTTGATTTGATTGGTCCTGGCACAGGCCCGGTGTTGGTAGAGGCGATTACCCCTTGGATCACTACTTCTACTTCATTGAGTAAAGTTGACTACAACTATCTCATATCGACTGGAGTATTCAGTAGCCGCGATAATGCGGATAAATTAACCAACAAACTAAAAAAGTCGGGATTTAAAAAAGCACATATACGTTCTAAGAACGTTTCTGGCTCCACGATGTATCAAGTCTTAGTCGGACCTTACCAATCGTCAGAAAAAGTGGGTTATGTCGTTCAGGACTTATTTCTTCACCTTACAGAATCTCCTGTAGTTATTCGGGAGTAGGCTGAAAACTCTTCGGTGCGGCCTCCCAGGAGTCTACCTGTTGAATGTTCACCAGATCCTCGTCCGAAAGCTAGGTCGGGTTGACTACCAGAAAACTGTGGAGGAAATGCAGGAGTTTACCCGTCGTCGACATTCCGAAGTACGGGATGAGCTTTGGCTGCTTGAACACCATCCCGTTTACACACAGGGATACACCTGTAGTCAACTACCTTTCGAATCAAGCGATATTCCGATAGTTTCAACCGATCGCGGAGGTCAGATTACCTATCACGGTCCGGGTCAGTTGGTAATTTACATGTTGCTTGACATCAAGCGCCGCAATCAAGGTGTTCGAAACCTTATCAATTCGATTGAAGCCGGTGTAATTGCGACGCTGCAACACTATCGAATAGAGGCGCAGGTTCGTCCCAAAGCACCCGGAGTTTATGTTAGAGAGAGGAAAGTTGCTTCTTTAGGAATTCGAGTCAGTCGTGGTTGTACCTACCACGGATTAAGTTTGAATGTGGATATGGATACTTCTCCATTTGAGTCAATTGATGTTTGTGGGTATAAGGATCTTGATGTAACCACAATGCACGAAATAGGCGCAAATTGTGATCTGAATGAGATTGCGACGCGCTGTGCTGAAGAGTTGGCTAAAAAACTTGGCTATCTGCAGATTACCTATGTTAGAGGCGTCAATTCGGCAAATAAGTAAATTCTAAAGTTCAAAGGCATCTGGCAGAATTCACATCCATAAATTCTTGATTCAACTTGCTGATGGCTGAACCAATGACACAGTGTTCACACTGGCGTGCCTGAAAACTGAATCTAAGCAGTCGCCTGAACCGGTCCAGACTGAATCATTTTTTCCAGTTCATTGAGTCGTTCTGGAGTGCCAATATCCATCCATCTGCCTCCATAGTACTGCCCAGTTAGTTTTCCACAGCGAATACAGTCAAGAAAAACGTCAATAAGCGGAAAGATCAAACCTCTGTCATCATTGAACAAAGACTTTCGCATTAAAGAAATTCCACTATATGTAAAACTCTGAGCAGACTGCTCGGAATCTCGTATCTGAACCACTCCGTCATTCAACACAAAATCTCCATCACAATTGTGATTAGGGTTATTGACGAGAATCAGACAGCAGTCAAAATTGTCGGTCATGCTGATTGCTTCGAAAGAAAAGTCAGTCCAAATGTCAGCGTTCACCACTAAAAATGGGTCGGATTCGAGCAACGGCAGAGCATTCTGAATTCCTCCACCTGTTTCAAGCCGGGTGCCTTCTTCATGCGAATACTTGATATTGACTCCATATTCGGTTCCATCCCCGAGAGTTTGAGTAAATTTTTCACTGGCATATGAAGTGTTTATGACGATGTTAGTTATTCCTGCTGATTTTAATCGATTGAGATGATGTTCAATCAGGCTCTGATTTCCGACCTTGAGCAATGGCTTGGGTGTAGTTAGAGTGAGCGGGCGCATCCGTGTTCCTTCACCAGCGCTCAAAATCATTGCGTCCATGAGCGAATCAGGAAATGGGTAGTTGCACCACCAGGTCGTGCAGAGGTCTCAATTGTGGGTAGCGTTTGGATACATTCTTGATGTATGTCATCACTCTTGGAATGTCACTCAAATAGTTCGGTTTTTGATCTCGGTAATACAGGCGGGAGAATATGCCAGCAACTTTAATGTGACGTTGAACCCCCATCCAGTCGAACCACTCCTTGAACTGAGGTTCATCAAGTTCAATTTTCACGTCTCCTTGTCTTGCCTTGATCAAATAAAGCCGGATCCACTGATCAATGTCATCCTGATCCCAGACAATGTAGCAATCTCGTAGCAACGAAACCAGATCATAGCTAATGGGTCCGTAGACCGCATTTTGAAAATCGAGAATACCTGGATTCCCATTCTCAACAACCATAAGGTTACGTGAGTGATAGTCTAGATGAACCCAAACCTTGGGCTGACTTTGAGCCTTGGCACACAGTATTCCAAATGCATGATCAAGTACCTCGTCGGCTTCAGCAGGAATTTTCATTTTCAAGTGTTTTTTTAAATACCACTGTCTGAATAACTCCATTTCCGAATGAATCAGTTCCTTGCTGAACGGTGGTAAGAATTCAACATCTGAAAAACTCGATTTCTGTAAGCGCACAATGGAATCTATTGCATCTTCGTACAATGAGTTCGCGGTTGATGAAGACAATCTAGCAAGATAAGTGGTTTTGCCAAAATCTGTAATCAGCGCGAATCCGTTTTGGTAATCGGCGGCGAAAACTTCAGGGACATTCAAGCCGATCTCTTTAAACTTTATCGATATTCTGATGAAGGCTTCAAATTCCGCTGAATTCACTGGTGAATCCATAACGATGAAACTATTGTTCTTATAACCGACACGAAAATAGCGTCGGAAACTTGCATCCTCAGAGGCAAACTCAATAAACTCAAGATCGATTCCGAGAACTGTGGTTACCCACTCTGCAAGTTGTAAGATTCGTCTGTCTTCCTGAGCGAAACGAATCAAATCACTCCTTGTAAGAGCCATAATTCCCTATCTGAGGTGTTGACCTCTCGGCTGTTTGTATAAGTGATTTTTGATCAAAGAAAATAGAAAATGTAAATTTCCAGCTTCCAGGAAGTTCTGTAAATTCCGTACGTAAGTGACCAATTTGGCTGTAAGAAATATTCCTGGCAGTATTACGAAACCTTGGTTAGGCATAAAAATTTTAACCGTTTTGCTCTGAAACATTTCACTACCTTTTTGTTTGTATACAATCCGTTGAATTGGTAGCCAATTCGAACAATTTAAAGCGATAATTCATAATGTACCTGGATGACTGATAGCACTTGTCGTGTCGTATTCACATTCAATCGCGCGACTCGTTTCAGAAATAGATCTGAGCTTTGTAAAAAATAATACGTTTAGATTCCATGCACTCTTTAAAGTCTGAATCATGAAGCGATATTGTGTGAGACTATATTTTGGAGTCAGTCTTGCGTTATTCGCGCTGTGGGGGACGGTACTACAGGCGCAAGAAACTGAACAGTGTTATCTGCCTTTACCGGCTTTGCAGTTCGAAAACATTAGCAACGGTGACAACGAATTCGGTTTGCAAACGAAACCTATATTTGATCACCTAATCTCACCTGGCAAACCGACCTTTAGCACGCCAAAACATGTGATTGGAGCAGACGAAATTTTCTTTGACCAGGAAAATAACGTTATCAGGGGCGAAGGCAACAGTCGCATCTTGTCCAGGGGACTACAAATCGATGCAGATTCGGTTACATTTCTAATAGATCAAGATCATTTGACTGCCAGAGATTTGGATTTCAGTCTGTACGAACATGATGAGGACGACCCATCAATCTGGTATATGCGCGCACGCGGGCAGGCAAAACGATTTGAGACCCAGCAAGACATACTCCACTTGGAGAACATTGACTTTACATTGTGTCCTGAAGGTAACGATGACGTGGTCATGTCATCTTCAGAAGTAACTTTGGATCCTGATAGCAGACAGGGTGTTGCTCGAAATCCGAAGATTCGATTCAAAAACATCCCCATTTTGCAACTGCCATATCTTCGATTTCCTATCGGCAGTGATCGACTGAGCGGTTTTTTGTATCCGAAGTTTGATGCAAGTGAAAAAAGAGGCACCAGTATAGAAATTCCATACTATTTCAATCTCGCTCCGAATCGGGATGCAACATTGACGACGACTTACCATTCGAAACGCGGTGCCCAGCTATACACAGAGTACCGCTATTTGGGTCAATACTCCGACTTGATGCTTCTGGGTGAGTACATGCCGCGGGATGAGCGATATATCAATCGAGACCGACGCTATGCTGGAGAATTAACTGGCAAATTGCATGATGGTGGTAGTCTCTACTCCAGTATTGACATAGGCTGGGTGTCCGATGATAAGTATCTTTATGATTATGAAGGTGACTTCAGTGTTAGAGATCCGGACTTTTTGGAGCAGAATGTAAGTCTGAGTTACGCAAACTACGGAATGGTGATCTCAGTTGGAGTGAACAAATTTCTCAACGCGCAGCCCGATTTTCCGCCTGAGAATGAACCTTTCAATCGAGTGCCCTGGATTTCAGTTGACCACGTATTTCCCGTAGCAAGAAACAGTGCAATAGCAACGAGTATAGTTTCAGATAAGTTTCGAAAGAAAGGGAGGCTAAACGGGGGGCAGCGTATCTATGGGCAGACTGTGCTCAGTACCCGAATCGTCAACTCATTTTTCGAAACCAATTTGGAAGTGGGTGGAGAAGTTTTGAAATATCGATTAGATCAACCAACTGTGGATCAGTCAGCTACGATGGACGTAGAATCGACTTTCGTCAGCTTGGATGGAAAATTGTTTTTTGAGAGGTATAGTGACAATGGTTCTGGAGATCGATGGACACTGATTCCCCGCTTAAAACTCCTTGCCAGCAAAGATGTCGATCAATCGAATCTTCCAGACTTCGATACAACTTTGATGAAACTGGACACCTACGAGCGACTATTTCACGATGGTCCATATATTGGGGGAGATCGTGTGCGTGATGCCGATCAGATTAGTGTCGGAATTTCAGCACATTACGACAATCTGACAAATTCGTCTCTAGAGGGTTCAGTCGGAATGGGTCGGGTATTCTATCCTGGAGGTCATACATTGAGCGTGCCTGAAAGTTCATCAGGAGAAGAATTGCAAAAATCGGACATCTACTTTGAAACAGGCGTCAAATTTCACGAAACAGAATTTGATTATCACGCACTGGTATCCACTGAAACAAATAAAATTTCATCTTCTACGATGCGACTGCTTCACAGTTTCTCAGAAAAGTCCAATTTGACCAGCATATTTCGTCATCAAAGGAATGATGAGTCGCAGTGGGGAAATGAACTCATTTTTGAGATGGATAGTGGTTGGCTCATGGGTTTTCAGTTCATTCGGTCGTTTCAACCAAATGAACTTGAAAGTGCCAGAATTTCACTGAAAAATCAATCTTGTTGCTCAAGAGTGGGTGTGAACTTGGAACGAGAAAGGCAACTAGATGGTTCGTATGACAACTCTATTGGCCTTGTGTTTGACCTAACACCCCAGTACTGATGTTGAAAAAAATAATGACAACCTGTGTGATTTGGTGGCTTCTAGTTCTGAATCTCGCGATGCAATCCGCGCATGCACAGTCCGATGTGCTAGATCGAATTCTAGTTACAGTTAACGGTTCGCCAATTACTGAGTCGGAAATAGAGCAGCGGTCGAATTTTCTGAAATTCTTGACTTCAGATGGTAATCAGTCTTCACTGACTCTAGATGCTGCAAGACAGCAGGCAACGGATGATGCGATCGTTTTCCGACTGTTACAGCGGCGTGCGAATGACATCGGAATTGGACTAACCTCAGAAGAAATTGACGAAAGAATTGCTCTGGAGTTTGAATCAAGAAATATTTCGGAAGATGTTTTTCTAAGAGACTTGTCAGAACGCGGGTTCAGTATTGATGTGTTTCGACGGACTATCAGTGAAACCTTGCTGCGAGACAAGCTCGTCCAGCAGATTGTTGCGCCCAGAATTTTGATACGTGATGAGGAAATTGATCGATATATTTCACTAAACCAAGAAAGCTTTCAACCCGTCAA
>CAZYSR010000330.1:0-3429 GCA_964649525.1 uncultured Gammaproteobacteria bacterium | reverse complement strand
GTTCTGAGCAATGTCCTCGATTGCCTGCTCTTCATTTGACGCTTCAACGTCACCAAATCCTGACCGAGCGGCTGCTGCAGCTCCAATTCTCGCCCCATTTACAACCGCCTGCTCGTAAAAAAAGTCAGCATTGGCAGCACCAACCGACTCTTCATTCTGTGAGGAATCACCGGGTACAAAGCACGCATTGACCGGATCGAAAACGGGTTTCCCTCCCGATTGTGCATGCAAATGGACCGCCGGACTCCAACCACCTGATACGGCCAGCAAGTTACAGTTGAAAGTAATCTGTGAGCCGGTTAAAGATGAACCGTCAACAGAAAGTGCCTGCACTTTGACACCGCGGACGCGAGCCCTGCCCTTCGCACTTTTCACTGCAAATCCGAACTTCAATTCGACGCCATTAGAACGAATTTCCTCAACCCACTCATTTGATACATCTCTACGTACATCAATGACAGCTATTAGCCGAATGCCGGCCATGATCATATCCAGCGCAGTCTGATAGGCACTGTCATTGTTTGTAAATATCACTGAACGTGAACCAGGCTTGACTGCAAAGCGATGGATGTATTCGGACACCGCTGAGCAGAGCATCACACCAGGCAAATCGTTGTTACCAAAAACGATGGGTCGCTCAATTGCACCGGTTGCGAGTACCACCTGTTTTGCCCGGGTTCGCCACAACCGTTCTCGTGACTGACCAACAACTGATGCAGACAAATGATCAGTCAAGCGCTCATTGAGAACCAGAAAGTTCGCATCGTAATATCCGACAGCTGTGGTTCGTCGCAACAGTCTGCAATTCGGAAGTTCAGCGAGTTGAGCAAGGGTATCAACCAACCATTCTTTGCGACTTTCGTCTCTGCAACGAAGCAATCCGCCACCTAACTCTCCCTTTTCGTCTGCCAAAACCACCCTGGCACCCGTCTTGGCAGCACTCAAGGCTGTTGAAAGCCCGGCAGGACCGCCACCCACCACTAGAACATCGCACCAAGCGTTGATTTTTTCATAACGGTCTGGATCTGTCTCGGACTCTGCTACACCAAATCCGGCTGCTTTTCTGATCCACTTTTCGTAGAACATCCACCACTTTTGCGGATACATGAATGTCTTGTAATAGAAGCCAGCAGGGATAATTGCTGAGAAAATCTCATTGACAGCAGAAACATCGAACTTGACACTCGGCCAGGCATTAACGCTCGCAATCTCCAGACCCTCATAAATCTCTACCTGCGTAGCCTTACCATTCGGAACAGCATTCGCGCCCCACCCGACTTGAAGCATCGCGCAAGGCTCCTCTGGTCCACTACCCATAATCCCACGAGGCCGGTGATATTTGAAACTTCTTGCAACCAGGTGAATGTTGTTTGCAAGGAGTGCTGACGCGACAGAATCTCCGGCATATCCGGTCAGTATCTCACCGTTAAATTTAAACGTTACAGACCGAGATCGATCAATTCGACCGCCACTAGATAAACGATTGGTTTCGCTCAAGAATCGTCTCCCGGTACTGGATCGCCTGGTTTATAGGTCACCCCGAATTTGTAGGTAACCGTGTTTCGCTCAGCATTGAACCAGCGTCGACAGCCACCGCTGTGATACCACTGCTCTCGCTGATCGCCCTTGATATTTTTCCGCATGAAGAGGTAATCAGCCCACTGTTCATCAGTCAGGGCTTCTGGTTCCAGTGGTCGGACAATATGTGCTTCACCACCACAACTGAATTCAGTTTCTTCCCTCAGCCCACACCATGGACAGTTGATTAGCAGCATATTCCGACTCCCCCTATCGAATGGCTAATGTGCAACACCCGCTGCACCGTGTTCATCAATCAGTGCACCTGAAATAAAACGCTCTAGGCTGAATGGTGCATTAAGTGGATGTGGTTCATCGTTGGCGATGGTATGTGCAAAAACCCAACCGGAACCCGGCGTCGCTTTAAATCCGCCGGTTCCCCATCCACAGTTAATGTAAAGTCCCTTTACCGGTGTCTTGCTGATAATCGGTGAAGCATCCGGGCATACGTCTACGATACCACCCCAATGGCGCATCATTCTAACCCGACTGAATATCGGGAAAAGCTCCACAATGGCTGCAACATTGTGCTCAATGGTTGAGAAACTGCCGCGTTGCCCATATCCCAGATACCCGTCGACTCCGGCACCGATCACCAACTCACCCTTGTCGGACTGACTGATGTAACCGTGGACTGTATTGGACATGACAACTGTATGCAACACAGGCTTGATTGGCTCCGAGACCAAAGCCTGAAGTGGCCGACTTTCTATTGGCATGCGTATGCCTGCCATGTTGGCTATGACGCTAGAGTGTCCCGCCGCGACGACTCCCACCTTATTGGCCATGATCCGGCCGCGTGTGGTTTCGATTCCTTTTACATGGCCGTCCTCCCGAATGATCCCGGTCACCTCACAATTTTGCAGGATATCCACACCTTTTCGATCCGCAGCCCGGGCAAATCCCCAAGCAACAGCATCATGACGTGCAACACCGCCACGCGGCTGAAAAGATGCGCCAAGAATTGGATGACGGGCATCTGGAGAAGTGTTGATGATGGGAACGATTTGCTTGATTTGTTCAGGTGTTAGAACTTCGCTGTCAATGCCATTCAGCCGATTTGCATTGGAACGCCGGTACACATCACGCATGTCCTGTAGTGTGTGGGCAAGATTCAGGACCCCGCGTTGACTGAACATTACATTGAAATTCAGCTCCTGCGATAACGACTCCCAGAGCACAAGAGATTTTTCGTAGATGTGCGCCGATTCATCCCACAGATAGTTTGAACGGACGATTGTCGTATTTCGGCCAGTGTTGCCTCCACCTATCCAGCCTTTCTCAACCACTGCGATGTTGGACTGACCATGTTCGGACGCCAAATAGTATGCGGTAGCGAGTCCGTGTCCACCACCACCAACTATGATGATGTCATAGGCAAGCCTGGGTTCCGGGTCACGCCATGCGCGCGGCCAATTCTTGTGACGTCTTACTGCATGACGGGCCAGACTGAAAATCGAATAGTCTTTCATCGACTCCCCAGCCGAGCGAAGATTTGGGATGAATTTAGCTATATACCGGGAATCGACTGCAAAGTTCCTTGACTTTACTCTTAATTTCGTTAGAAACTGTCTGATTTTCAATGTCATCAAGAATGTCACAGATCCAATGAGTAAGCGTCACCATCTCTTCTTCCTTAAAGCCACGTGTGGTGGACGCTGGAGAACCAATTCGAAGACCGCTTGTAACAAAAGGTGAACGCGGATCATTTGGTACCGTGTTCTTGTTCACCGTAATGTTTGCTTCACCGAGCGCGTTTGCTGCATCTTTTCCGGTAATTTCCTTATCGATCAAGTCAAGCAGGAACAAGTGATCGTCTGTTCCACCCGAAACCACCTTATAGCCGCGATC
>CAZYSR010000329.1:0-5086 GCA_964649525.1 uncultured Gammaproteobacteria bacterium | reverse complement strand
ATAATTACCGGTCGGGAGGCGGACTCCAGCAATTCAAAAGCTCTGGCAACATCGGGTGGTGATGCTTCTGGAACACTGCATGTGCGATAGTTTTTAGCTTGCTGTACCGCAGGATAATCTGCTGATTCGGAGAGCACATTCCGTGGCAAATTGACCTGAACAGGCCCTCGGGGATGTGCCATCGCAACGCGAAATGCATGGCGCATAATTTCCGGAATTCGGGCAGTGTCCGTTACTGTCCAGGTCTTCTTGGTTATGGGCTTGAATAGTGAGTCTTGGTCCACTTCCTGAAAGGCATCCCGGTAGACATGTTCTGCAGATAATGCGCCGGCAATTGAAATGACTGGAGAAAACGCCGCTTTCGCCTGCGCCAGTCCCGTTACGAGGTTTGTAGCACCTGGACCATTTTGTCCGGCCAAAACCACACCTGGTTTTCCAGATGCACGCGCAAAGCCATCCGCCATGTGAGTTCCGGTTCGCTCATCGTGCACTCCGACAAACTGAATGTCATCAGCATCATAAAGCGCGTCAAATATCTCCATCGTAGCAGACCCGATCAACCCAAATATGTGAGTTGTGTCTTCGGCACGCAGTACTTCAACGACAGCCTGACCTCCGGTCATTTTCGTCATTTGTTTCGCTCCAGAAAATCTTGGACAAGGTTTAAGAAAAGGTCCGGTTTTTCGATCAGTCCCAGGTGCTGCAGTTTGGGCACAATCGCAGATTTTGCATCTTTGATTTCCGATGCGATGGAAAGCGTCATTTCAGGGGTGCTGCCACTGTCGTTCTCGCAGGTTGCGACAAGTGTTGGCTTGCAGATGGGTGGATTTGGTTGAATCAGTTCTTTTACACCAGCGGCGAGTACGAATCGACACTGTGCATAAATTGTCGGGTCATTACTCAATACCCATTCGCGTACCCTTCCAATTTCATTTGGTTGGCTGGACAGAAAATCAGCAGTGAACCAGCGTTTCAGAGTGGTATCGAGTGTTGCAGCAGGACCTCCCTTTACAGTTATCTTGGCGCGCTCCTCAACCAGCAGTTGTTCTTTCGGGTCTCGCTCGTGAGGGGAATTGAGAATAATCAGAGATTGAACTCGATCAGGGTAATCCATTGCAAAGCGCCGATTGATCATTCCACCGAGTGAAAAACCGATTATCGAAGCGCATTCGACCTCAGTTTCATCAAGCAGGTCCTTGAGCTGCTCAGAGAATAGCACCAGCGATGGCACTGACGGTGGAGGCTCACTAGCACCATGTCCGAAAAGATCGTAGTTGATGATGAAATAGTTCTCTGCGAGGACTGAGATATAGTCTCGCCACAGTGAAAGCCTGAGCCCTAGTCCATGAATCAGTACGACTGGCGGATTTTCCCTGTTTCCGCTGAGTTCATAGTGTGTGCCGTTAGAAGACTGCAGCATTTGGCTCAAGTCGATCGTAAACCACTGTGGGAATCGCGATAGATTTACGTGGAAACTAACACGGGATTACGGTGCTAGAGTAGAAGGGAATTAACAATCAAAATCTCAAAGGGATCCTTGAAGCTTCTGATTTTCCCATCTTCTATCGTTTCTCAGCATCTGCCATGGACAACGCGCTTCATTCATCCACTTCGCCCATGCACCACGTCATAAAAGCTGAGATGTCGATGACGACGAACATTAATACCGGTGCCCATCATGAAAGGTGGGTATCAGTTCATCCAAAGGTATGCGTTTGAGGTGTCGGCATCGTTTAACAATGCGCGCGGCCGCTTCTTTTGCACGTTTCCTATCAGTGTTAACAGGAATCAGGTGCGCAACCGGCTTACCATGTCGGGTAATGGTAAGAGTCTCTCCGTGCTCCACGCGATCAAGCAAGCGCGACAAATGTGTCTTGGCTTCAAGTGCCCCGATCTTGTCCATAGTTATCCTTAGTTGAGAGCAGATCCAGCCAATTTATACAACTAAAAATTGACTTGGTGACCATTTCTACCACCGGTCAAGAACATTCGTCTGTTTGTCAACAAGTTTGTAGAAATTTTGACAAGATAAAAGGTTAAACATAGAGACTTACTATTACACGTAAACGAAATAAAATTTTTCGCGAATTTTGTAAATAGCCAAGTCCTATGAAAATTGATCTGAAAGCGAGAATCGAATGCTGACCGAAGAGCAAATTGACAGTTATTTTGAGAACGGACAAGTTACAGCGCCCTTTAAACTCAGCGAGGACGTAATTGGTGCGATTCAGACCAAAATGGAAGCGCTGTTCAGAACCAGGCCAGACCTGACTCCGGACTATCTCCCCGCGCTCATCGAAATGGACCGGTCTTGGCTTGAATTTGCAATGCTGCCGGAAATTCTGGATATTGCGGAACAATTGATTGGCCCTGACATAATCGTCTGGAGTTCAGCACTTTTTTGTAAGAGCCCGAGTAACGGCAAAGCCACTCCTTGGCACCAGGATGCACAGTATTGGCCGATCAGACCGCTTGAAACCACAACTGTCTGGATTGCTGTTGATTCATCAACACGGGATAACGGTTGTCTGCGTGTGGTTCCCGGTAGTCACAAATCTCGCGAAATTTTCAGTCATTCCATCAATAACAGCAATCGAATCGTACTCAATCAGGAATTGGATTCAGAAGTCCAGAAACAACTAGAGCCAAAGGATATTGTGCTTGAGCGCGGCATGTTTTCCTTTCACGATGCCTACATGGTTCACGGTGCAGAACCGAATCGCTCATCAAAACGTCGTGCAAGTCTCACCTTCCGCTATATGCCGGCTTCATCACACTTCGATCGGGATTTGGCGCGCAAGAAGACCGAAGAACTGCAAGTTGGTGATGTCTCTGAGCGACAGATCTTTCAAGTCCGCGGCACTGACAGCCATCCCGATAATCAGCTTTCGACACTCTGAATTCCTGAAAGACAATCTGCGAGAAATGCTTGTCTAATCCCACTAAGTCCCCAGAAGATCAAAACTGATTCCCAAGTTCAGATAAGTTTGGACTGAGTGTGCCAAGTTTGGGAGTCAATCGTTCATTGGAAATTTAGAATTTTTCAAATACGCCATAGTCCGGTGATGATCACTGGCCCAAGTATTCCATTCAACAGGTTGCATCCATGAATCAGCTACCTAAGCACGCTTCCGTTGTCGTTATCGGCGGCGGAGTAATGGGGTGTTCAACACTCTACCATCTTGCAAAGTTTGGTGTGTCTGATGCGATACTGCTTGAACGAAACCAGTTAACTTCAGGTACAACCTGGCACTCTGCCGCTCAGGTGCGTGCACTGCGCTCAACTAAAAATTTGACAGACCTTATCCGGTACTCGATGCAGCTTTATGCCAGCCTTGAGGCTGAAACTGGCCAGAGTACTGGTTGGATCAACAAGGGTTCACTATCGATTGCGACAAACCAGGACCGATTGGCTCACATCAGACGACAGCAGGTATTGTCTGAGCTCTATGGTGTGTCAGCTAAATCCGTATCAGTTAGCGAAGCTAAAGATCGCTGGCCACACATGAATTGCGAGGACATCATTGGCGCTGTCTGGTCTCCAGATGATGGTCGAGTCAGTCCTTCTGATCTTTGTGCAGCACTGACAAAAGGCGCACAGGCTCGCGGTGCCAGAATTTACGAAAACACTGAAGTTGTTGGTATCGTTTTGGAAGGCAACAGGGTGAAGGCCGTAGAAACAGACAGCGGTACCGTGAATTGCGATGCCATTGCCCTCTGTACTGGCTTGTGGAGTCGTAATATGGGACAGATGGCCGGTGTCGAGGTGCCAGTTTGGCCATGTGAACACTTTTACCTCCTGACTAAACCGGTTCCTGATATTGTTGGCAATTTACCGACATTGTCTGATCACGACGGTCACCTCTACATTCGAGATGACAGTGGTGGTTTACTGGTTGGTTGCTTTGAGCCGCATGCACGACCAGTATCCCCAAACTCTCTAGGTCGGGATTTTGCATTTCAGTTACTGGATGAAGATTGGGATCACTTTGAGCCCATGATGATTAATGCCATGCATCGCCTCCCAGCACTGCAGTTTGCTGAAGTGAAAATGCTACTGAATGGGCCAGAGGGTTTTACCCCGGATGGTTCATTAATGTTGGGTGAAAGTGTTGAAACGAAAGGCTTCTTTCTGGGTTGCGGTATGAATTCGGTCGGTGTCGCAAGCAGTGGTGGTGCTGGCATGGCGCTAGCACACTGCATTCAACAGGGTCATACGCCGATGGACTTACACGAAGCCAATCCAGCTCGTTTTCCAAACCAGTTCAATTCAGTTAAGTTTCTCACAGAAAGGATTCCGGAAGTTCTGGGCAAACACTACGAAATTTCCTATCCTGGTCGACAATGGTCAAGCGGCCGGAATCTTAAAACCTCGGTACTTCATGAGCACTTTTGCCGCGAACGAGCCCACTTCGGTCAGACTTTCGGTTGGGAGCGTCCGCTTTATTTCGGAAAGCAATCAGACCCGATACCATCTTTTGGAAAACCAGATTGGTTTTTGAACGTAGCTCGGGAGGTTTGCGCGGCCCACAAAAATGCGGCGATATTCGATCAGTCAACATTCGGCAAGTTAGATGTTACTGGTACGGATGCCTGCAAGTTTCTGAATCGAGTATGTACCAACCAGATGAACCGGCCCATCGGTCGGGTTATCTATACCACAATGCTCAATGAACGCGGTGGAATTGAAAGCGACTTCACTGTTTTTCGATTGGGTAGCAATCACTTCAGACTCTATGTGGGAACAACTTCTTTGAAAAAAGATAAGTCGTGGCTTCGTCGTCAAATTCAGGATGAAGAAGTGTTGCTAATCGACCGGACAGATGAGTTGTGTGTACTCGGTCTCATGGGACCGAATACAGCAAATGTCGTGCGTACCGCAAGAGGAGAATCACTGGAACACATCGGGTATTTTGAATGCCGTGAGACAACTATTGCTGGACACTCAGTTCTAGCATCTCGCCTCTCGTTTGTCGGAGAATTCGGCTGGGAAATTACCTGTCCGGCTGAGCACGCTTCTGAAATTTACTCAGCCTTCCGAAATAGCGGAGCAGAACCTGCGGGTCTTTTTGCACAGACTTCCATG
>CAZYSR010000328.1:0-2338 GCA_964649525.1 uncultured Gammaproteobacteria bacterium | reverse complement strand
ACAGGGAAACTACGATGAAGCTTTTGAGCATTTGCGAAGAGCGGTCTACCTTGATGACAATTTGAAGTATGACGAACCTTGGGGATGGATGCAACCAGCCCGTCACGCCTTAGGCGCACTTTTACTGGAGCAGGGGCGAGTAGAAGAAGCCAGACAGGTTTATCTGGATGATCTAGGATTGTCCGATACGTTGGTTAGTACATCTCAACACATCGACAATCTTTGGAGCCTGCATGGCCTGGTAGAGTGTCTGGAACGAATGGGCAAAAAGAAGAAAGCTGAATTTTTCCGTAGTCGACTAAATCTTGCCAAGGCTAGAGCAGACGTACCCATAAACGCTTCCTGCGCCTGTAGGCTTGAACATCACTGTTGTGACGGATAGGTGAAAGGTGACAGAAGGTTTGTGCGACAGGAATCAGTGTATGAACAAGCTTTATTTGATGATGACAGGTTCTTCTCCTGGCACGGGTGTGTTGTTCGCTGCTCCTCGCCTTATGACAGCCTCTCGTCCGCCATGTTTTTCTATCAATCGAGCCTGATCTGAGAGTGCTTGTAAATTAACTTCTTCAGGGTCGAGCATAGAAAGCAGTTTGTGTTTTAGACTTCTTAAAGGTGCAGCATAGCTTGGATCTGATGCAAGATTGTGCAGTTCTTCCGGGTCAGCATCTAGGTCATAGAGCTCCGGTGTATACCCTCCTGCGTAGTGGAGGTACTTGTAAGAACCGGCACGAAGCATATAGACGCCGGAAATCGCACCGGCAGCATGATATTCACTTAGCACTATACGGTCGACATTGTCGGGTGCTGAAGCTGTTTTTAGTAATGATCGGCTAGGGAGTATCTTATCACTCGCTGTATCTGGCAGACCAACCCCTTCCAGTATGGTTGAATACATGTCCAAAAGGGACACCGGCGTTTCGCAAACCTGGCTTTCGGGAATGTTCGGTCCGGCCATTACGAGAGGAATGCCCGCAGATTCTTCATACATAGTTGACTTGCCCCACAACCCACGGGCTCCGATATTGTCTCCATGATCGCTTGTAAAAAAGACCCGTGTGCTATCACTCAAGCCTGACTCTTCCAATGCCGTTAGAATTCTCCCCACATTTTCATCCATGAAACTGACCAGTCCCAGATATGAAGCCAAGATTATTTTGCGATGTTCATTGTCCGGGATAAATCGCTCATAAATGAAGCAATCATTGAATCCTTTCCACCACGGATGGGTTGAGAACAGTTCTGTATCCGGTGGTTTGAAGTCGGGGAGACTGTCAAGCGGGTACATGTCATAGAATCTACGCGGTGCAACGATGGGAAAATGCGGACAAATCATTGATACAAACAGTACCCAGGGTGTCTCTGCTGATTCGCTGTTTCGATCCCGAATCCAGGTGCAGGCACGATTGGTAATATCAATATCGTACTCCTGATACTTGGACTTTCCTGGGCCTACTTCTTCAACATATTGTCTTGCTTGATAGCGAACTGGCAAATTCGGACGAATTGATCCGTGAAGATCTCCCACACCCATCATGATGTGCATGGGAATGATTTGTTCGTCAAATCCCGTGTCATCATTTTCCGAACGGTAATGAAGTTTCCCTATCGAAATCACTGGAATTCCAGTTTTCTGAAGCCGATGCCCCCAACTCGGTAGGTGGCCATCGTAGGCGATGGCGTTATCCCAGTAGCGGTGGTCGTGAACATACCGTCCTGTGGCAAAGCTTGCTCTTGCTGGAACACAGAGAGGCGAATTGGTATATGCCCGATTAAATCGAGTTCCTCTTTCGGCCAAGGCATCAAGGTTTGGCGTTTTTACCCATTCGTTTCCTTGGCAACCGAGCATTTTTGGATTGTGCTGATCTACCATGATGACCAGCATGTTTGTCGGAGACATTTAATTGGGGTCCAGAAATAGTAGTTCGACTGTTATGCCGTTCGGATCTTTAAGAAATATCTGTCGCTGTTTGGTTTCTGGAGGACAGCGTTCGTGAAAGTTTAGTCCAAGCGCTGAGAGTTTTGAATGGAATGCCGAATAGTCGGTACACTCCAGTGCAATATGATCAACGCTGCCGGTTCCCGCACTGGTTTGGTGATCACCTAGATATTCCTTGAGTTTATCGTCGACTCCTGAAATTTCAAGGATGTGCACAATGGGTTGGCCTTGGGCGTAGAGCCATGCGCCAGGAAACTTAAAAGGTGGGCGAAAGCCGTTCTCTAGACCCAACACATTGCAATAGAAGTCCACGGTTTGTGCAGAATTTGCGGTTCGGATTGAGAAGTGATTTATGTGCTTGATTTTCATAATCGTCTGGTAGTAATCAGTCTTCTACAGTTC
>CAZYSR010000327.1:0-11519 GCA_964649525.1 uncultured Gammaproteobacteria bacterium | reverse complement strand
CGGGGTTTATGCCGTTCATCTACAAAGCGGGTCAGAGGAGTACTACACTCCCTTCGCAGTTCGCCCGCCACGTGGTACCCGATTTGCCCCAGTTGCATTTATCCTGCCAACTGCTAGCTATATGGCTTATGCGAACAATCGTATTGGCATTGATGTACCAGAAACTGAAATCGTAACGGGACGCCTGGTCCAGATGAATCCGATCGATCTCTTTATGCAAACTCATCCCGAAATAGGGCTGTCTTTCTACGATGTGCACAATGATGGCAGTGGCGTCTACTACTCATCGCGTCTCAGACCCATCGTTCAAATGCAACCCAAGCAGATTGGACACCTGGGAGGTGTCGGTTCGAATCTGTGGCAATTTAACGCAGATACCCATATTTTGGGTTGGCTTGAGCAGTTGGAACAGCCGTTTGATGTGATCACAGACGAAGATCTAGAAAAAGAAGGTGGCGAGGTTCTAGATGGCTATAAGGCGGTAATCACGGGTACCCACCCAGAGTATTACTCGGTCGGGATGCTGGATAGTCTTCAGTCGTATCTTAATGCTGGTGGTCGTCTGATGTATCTTGGCGGTAACGGTTTTTACTGGAGGGTGAGTTTTCATCCGACGCTTCCAGGTGTAATTGAGTGTAGAAAATCAGAAGACGGCATTCGCGTGTATCCGCCTCCACCTGGGGAGTTCTATGCCAGTTTTACTGGTGAATACACGGGGCTTTGGCGCCGTAACGGTCGAGCGCCGAATGAGTTGGTAGGCATCGGCATGGTTTCACAGGGGTTTGATTGCTCGTCGCCATTTATTCTGACAGAAGCCAGCCGCGACCCGCGTGTGTCGTTTATTTTTGATGGAGTCGAAGGACCAGCTGTCGGCAATTACGGCTTGTCCGGTGGCGGTGCGGCTGGTCTGGAGTTGGATGCAACAAACCATGCATGGGGTACACCACCAAATACATTGGTACTGGCAACCTCAGAGCGCCACTCAGATCTCTATTTGATGACACCGGAAGATATGGATGACCCGGCTCCCGGCTTAGGTGGGACAGAGGCAGAAATTATTCGAGCGGAGATGGTGTTTTTCGAGACCCCGAAAGGCGGTGCTGTCTTTTCGACCGGCTCCATTGCCTGGTGCGGCAGTCTTTCTCACGCCAACTACAGTAACGATGTTGCGCGAATAACAGGCAATGTGCTAAAGCGTTTTCTTGACCCAACTCCTTTTCCAGTCATGTAAGAAGGATTGGATCTTCACTGCCAATTTATCAGGCAGTGAAGACAGACTTGGAGTCAGAATCGCGAACAGGGAAAACTTCGAGCTAAATCTACTCCAGGATTTCTACCATCTTGTCCCGCATTACAAACTTTTGCGGTTTGCCGGTAATGGTCATAGGAAATTCTTCCACAAATCTGATGTGGGCAGGAATCTTGAAGTGTGAGATCTGGTCCTGGCAAAACTCCCGAAGTTCTGATTCATCCAATTCGATACCGGGTTTTGCGATGACCCATGCGCAAACAACTTCTCCATACTTTTCATCCGGGATGCCGAAAATTTGTACATCATTGACTTTCGGATTTCGAATCAGAAACTCTTCAATTTCGCGAGGATAAATGTTCTCCCCACCGCGGATAATCATGTCTTTAACTCGGCCAACAATGGAGCAGTAACCCTCTTCATCGAAAATGCCAAGATCTCCTGAATGCATCCAGTTGTCCACGATGCTTTCTCGAGTTCTGTCTTCATCATCCCAATAGCCCATCATCACTGCATACCCTCGAGTGCAAAGTTCGCCTTTAGTTCCTATGGGAACAATTGTTCCATCCTGATCAATAATTTTGACTTCCAGATGAGGATGCACTCGACCGATGGTTTCACAGCGTTTATCGATTGGATCATCAGTCGCACCTTGAAAGGATACAGGGGACGTTTCAGTCATGCCGTAACAAATTGTCACTTCTGGCATATTCATTTCTGTATAGATTCGTCGCATCACCTCGACTGGACAGGGTGCGCCAGCCATAATTCCTGTCCGCATACTAGAGAGATCACGAGGTTGTTGCTCCAGATCTTCAAGCATTGCAACAAACATGGTCGGTACACCATAAACCGCAGTACACCGTTCTTTTTCCAAGGCATCCAGTGTTTGTGCTGGATTGAATGCTTCACCCGGGAAGATCATTGTTGCACCTTTGCTGAGTACGCCCAGAACACCCATGGCCATTCCAAAGCAGTGATACAAAGGAACTGGAATTGCAAGTCGGTCTTTTTCTGTCATGTCGATTAAACTGGTGCAAAACCGGGCGTTGTTAATGATGTTGAAATGTGAGAGCGTCGCTCCCTTTGGCTGTCCAGTCGTTCCAGACGTGAATTGAATGTTGATGGGATCTTCGGGATTGAGATCCTGATTAATGTCTGGCATTCGGCTCAAATTTTCGGGACCCTTAAGTTTTGAAAGTTGATTGAAGGAAAAAACACCTGGGCCAGGATCATCATCCATTACGACAACAGTATGAAGCTGTGGAAGCTTTTCGGATTGCAATTGTCCAGGTTCACAGGTATCAAGCTCCGGTGCGAGTTCCCGCAGCATTCCGATGTAATTCGACGACTTGAAAGATTTAGCGCAGACAATAGCTTTGCATCCGACCTTGTTTAATGCGTATTCCAGTTCGTATAGGCGATACGCTGGGTTGATGTTCACTAACACCAGACCCAGACGTGCCGCTGCAAATTGAGTCAGCACCCATTCGCATCGATTTGGAGACCAGATTCCAATTCGATCACCTTTGACCATGCCAAGCGTGTGTATACCGGCAGCAAGTTCTTCAACTGTTCTTTCAAGTTCTTCGTAACTCATCCTGATGTTCTGCTCCAGGAACACGAGCGCCTCCTTCTTGGGAAACTTGTTTGCCGTTTCCCATAAGAGTTGTGGAATGGTTATGCTGGCAAATAGCGGGTCCGTAGTTCCGCGAAAGTAGGAGAGTTTGCTTGCCGTATCAGCGATCGAACCTGTGTTCGAAGTGGTGATTTCCTCACTCAGTTGGTCATTCTGGTTTGACATCTTGCTTCACCTTTAGATTGGCTGCGATTTGCAGAATTGTTCGACTCCATGTGCAACCTGCAGAAAACTGAAATCTTTGTAATTTTTACCTGTCAATTGGATTCCCGGAATTTGATTGAAAATCAACGAAGTAAAACCGTTTGAAACAGACTTAATGGTTTGATTTGGCAAAGTTAACGAATGCGATGATTCTGTCGATTCTTATAAACTTATTTCGATCGCGATGTCAAGAGACTGAGCCGAATCATGATGGGTGGCAACAGAAGTTAAAATTTGATTGTTGTCAACGTTTTTCGAATGAATGAATGTTTCAATCCATGCGGTCTGAGACCACTCAATCAAATGTGGTGAACTGCAAAATCTCGCAAGCGGAATAGCTGGTGTTTACTTGAGTAAAGGAGAATTCAATTCCTACATTTTCGTGAACTTATAATCAACTGAAAACACTACAACGTACAAGATAAGGAGTTGAGAAAGTGCAAACCGCAGCAGCCGTTGCCTATGAAGCAGGCAAACCACTACAAATCGAAACAGTTGAACTTGATGGTCCGAAAGCCGGCGAAGTTCTGATTGAGGTTAAGGCGACGGGAGTCTGCCATACCGACGAATTCACTTTGTCGGGAGCTGATCCTGAAGGCATTTTTCCTGCAATCTTGGGTCACGAAGGCGCAGGTGTGGTCGTCGATGTTGGTGCTGGCGTTACCACTGTCAAGAAAGGTGATCACGTGATCCCGCTCTATACACCGGAATGCCGTCAGTGCGAGTACTGTACCAGTGGTAAGACCAACCTCTGTCAGGCGATACGCGAAACACAGGGCCAGGGTATCATGCCAGATGGCACCAGCCGCTTTTCAATCGGTGCAGACACCGTTTACCATTACATGGGAACTTCGACATTTTCAAATTACACCGTGGTACCCGAAATTGCTGTGGCCAAGATTCGAGAAGATGCACCATTTGACAAGGTTTGCTACATCGGTTGCGGCGTCACGACTGGAATCGGTGCCGTGATTAATACCGCCAAAGTACAGCCAGGTGACAATGTTGTCGTCTTTGGTTTAGGTGGAATCGGTCTTAACGTGGTTCAGGGTGCCAGACTTGCTGGTGCCGACATGATCGTGGGCATCGATATCAATCCGGCGCGTGAAGAGCTTGCAACAGCCTTTGGTATGACACATTTTGTCAATCCGAATGAAGTCGAAGACGATTTGGTTCCATACCTCGTATCACTGACCGGAGGCGGTGCAGATTTCAGTTTTGAGTGTGTCGGAAACGTCGATCTCATGCGCGCAGCATTGGAATGCTGCCACAAGGGCTGGGGTGAGAGTGTCATCATTGGTGTGGCTGGTGCGGGTCAGGAAATCAGTACTCGACCTTTCCAGCTGGTTACTGGGCGCGTCTGGCGTGGCACCGCATTTGGTGGAGCCAGAGGCAGAACTGATGTACCAAAAATTGTTGACTGGTACATGGATGGCAAGATCAATATTGATGAGATGATTACTCACAAGATGCCGCTGTCGCAGATCAACGATGCGTTTGACCTGATGCATGCAGGCAAGTCGATTCGTAGCGTGATCGAATTTAACTGACGGAATCGATGGAAGTAGTTAGTGAACACCGATCGTTTGGCGGTACCCAGGGCATTTATCGACATGAGTCGCAATGCACCGGTACACCCATGCAGTTTTCGGTCTTTTTACCACCGGCAGCTTCCGATTCACATTGTGCAGTCTTGTGGTTTCTGTCTGGGCTGACTTGCACCGAAGAGAACTTTACCGTCAAGGCTGGCGCTCAACAGTTTGCATCTCGCCATAGCCTGATTGTAGTTGCACCGGACACCAGCCCCCGCGGCGCTGGCATCGCAGGAGAGGACGACACCTACGACTTTGGAACCGGTGCTGGGTTCTATGTTGATGCGACTGAATCGCCTTGGTTGCGCAACTACCAGATGTACACCTACATAACCCATGAACTGCAAGATCTGGTCATTTCAAATTTTCCTGCCGACCCTTCCCGGCAGGGGATTACAGGACATTCCATGGGTGGGCATGGAGCGTTGACAATTGGCCTAAAAAACCCGAACCTGTTTCACTCAATATCTGCGTTTGCACCAATATGTGCCCCGATCCAATGCCCGTGGGGTCAAAAGGCACTGAGTGGATATTTGGGACAGAATCAGGCTCTGTGGTCCGACTATGATGCGACCGAGCTGGTTAAACGCGGATTCAGGAGCCAAACCATTCTGGTCGATCAAGGTGAGGCAGACGGCTTTCTGGAAGAGCAGTTGAAACCCGAACTTTTTTCCGCGGCCTGTGAAGCGGCTGGCCAGTCCTTGCAGCTTCGCATGCAGCCAGGCTATGACCACAGCTACTATTTCATTTCGAGTTTTATTGAAGACCACATCGAGTTCCACGCGGCAAGACTGAATGGATAGATTGGGCTACAGGTTTTCGATCGATACAGCAGATCGAACTCTCAATTGAACAGGTAGCAGTTAAATTTCAGTAAAACACTATTACATTCAGAACAAATGGCAAAAAAGTCAAAAATTTGTTCAAACATACTATAAAGTTAGTCTCTCAATGTTTGACCACTCAAACTTAAGAGTAAGTTCAACAAGATGCCATTTGGCACGACATATAAATTTCATTAAGGAGGTCCAAATGAAGTTAATAAAAAGAATAATTGCCGCAAGCGCAGCTCTGTTTATGATGGTTGGAACCACGCAGGCAGCTGATGTTGTAATTGGTTCACCAAACTGGCCGTCGGTGCAAGCGACTGCCTACATTCTCAAAGTAGTACTGGAAGAAAACCTGGGTCTTGAAGTTGAAGTCCAGAACGGTACCAATCCGGTTGTATTTGAAGCCATGGACAAAGGAAGCATGCATGTGCATCCCGAAGTATGGCTGCCGAACCAGGATAATCTGCACAAAACCTATGTTAAGGACAAAGGCAGTGTACTGATGAATCCGAATGGCGTATCTGCTTTTCAGGGAATATGCGTAACCAAGCACACCGCAGACACTTTGGGTGTCGGTAAGATCACTGACCTGACTGACCCATCAATTGCTGCTCAGTTTGATTCAAATGGCGATGGCAAAGGCGAAATCTGGATCGGCGCTACGGGTTGGGCCTCGACGAATGTCGAAAAAGTTCGTGCGAAGAGTTATGGCTATGCCGAAACTCTGGATCTCACCGAGATGGACGAAACCCTCGCATTAGCCAACCTTGATGCCGCAGTACAGCAGCAGAAACCTTTCGTATTTTTCTGCTATACCCCGCATCATATGTTTGAATTGCATGATCTGGTAGTCTTGGAAGAGCCTGCACACGACCCCGCAAAATGGGTTGTGTTTCAGCCAACTGATGATCCAAACTGGTTAGAAAACTCAATGGCAGGTGTCGCATGGAAAGATGCGAATCTGCATATCCACTATGCGAAGTCACTTGAAGAATCTCAGCCAGAAGCGGCAGCGATTCTGAGCAAGGTTAGTCTGACGACCGATCAGGTTAGTGCCATGGTTTATAGTGTCATCGTGGACAAGGTGAAACTGGAAGACCTGGCTGCTGCTTGGGTTGAAGAAAACGCAGCGTCAGTTGACGAGTGGATGCGTTAATTTAGTTTTCAATCCACTTAGAATTAAAAGAGACTTACAGTCAATTTAGTCAAAATTCAATGAAGAAGAGCGGTGCAATGTAGTAGTACATTGCACCGCTTTTTTTTGATGGGCTCAATTGGCAGGACTGACGGAATTCATTATCAAAAGCGTTTCGCAGTCTGAAAAATAAAAAGCGAGCATTTCATGAATGAAACTGAGAAAGATGTAGTTATAGAACTAAAGAATGCCTGGAAAATTTTTGGTGAGCGTGCCTCAGAAGCCATGGCAGCAGTTGAATCTGAAGGTATTGGCAAAGCTGAAGTTCTGGAACAATATGGCGCGGTCGTCGGAATTGCAGATTGTAGTTTTACTGTTCGTCGCGGGGAGATTTTTTGCATTATGGGCCTATCGGGCAGTGGCAAATCAACTCTGGTTCGCCACGTCAACCGACTCATTGAACCGACTTCCGGAGAAATCTATCTGCTGGGTGAAGATGTAATGAAACTTTCACCAACGGCACTGAGGGAAATGCGTGCCAAACGAATTGGAATGGTGTTCCAGCACATGGCGTTGCTGCCTCATCGATCGGTTCGAGACAACGTAGCTTATCCGCTGGAAATTCGCGGGGAATCCAAATCCAGACGTTGGGATGTATCTCAACACTCACTGTCTCTCGTTGGTTTGGACGGCTTTGAAGATCGATTTCCGCGGGAGCTTTCTGGAGGTATGCAGCAGCGCGTTGGGCTTGCCAGAGCACTGGCTTCGGATCCGGATGTGCTATTGATGGATGAGCCTTTCAGCGCATTGGACCCGCTAATTCGTCGGCAATTACAGGATCAGTTTATGGCCCTGTCTGACCAGCTGCACAAGACGACATTGTTTATTACGCACGATCTTGACGAGGCGATTCGCTTGGGTACGAGAATTGCGATCATGAAAGACGGTCGAATTGTGCAAATCGGTACACCTGAGGAGATTGTCACCAATCCTGCCGACGATTATGTCCGAGACTTCGTACAGAACATCTCGAAACTCAAACTGGTATTTGCACACACGATTCAAACGCCAATCAGCGAATATCAACCAGTCGACGGTGACGATTTGAGCCAGTCGCCACGAGTCTCTCAGGATGTTGATCTGGACTATCTGATCGACGTTGCCACGAACACCACTCAGCCGACCGTGACCACCGATGAAAGTGGAAATGACGTCGGAGTTGTCTCCAAGGACCGGCTGTTGCAAGGAATCCGGGATGGCAAGTGATGGCAGAAAATTCTCAACCTGACGTATTAAAAGAAATCCCAAAGATTGACCTTAGCGATTCAATTCGCGAGTTTTCCGGTCAGAACGGCGACTACTACGTAGAAACGCTGTCGCAAATTCAGGCGACTGGAGAGAATCTCAATATTTGGAATAAAGCTGCACTGCTTTGCGGTCCCGCCTGGTGTGCAGCCCGTGGACTTTGGAACCTGTTCTGGTTATTCACAATAGCAGAACTCGTCGCACTGGTTCAACTCGGTAAAGGTATCTGGGGTGATTTAGGTGCCTCGAAAATGGCGGAAGCTGAGCAGCTCACGAAACGAGCGCATGACCTGCGATTAGAAGCAGGTGTTGCGGGTGCAACGGGTGATGAAAGTGCGGAATCCTCTGCAGAAATCGCCATGAACCTGGAAAAAGCCGCCGAACTCGCCATTCAGCAAGCACAGGCGGCTGCCAGTACCTGGTGGCTTTATCTCATTGCAGGCATTGTGCTGTATGTCGTGTTGCGATATGTTCTAGGCAAATTTGCCAACCGCTTGTACGAATTGCAATACTCCGCCTGGCGCTTGAACAAAAAGATTGCCAGTGGATTCAGTATGCAGCGATTAACGATTGCACTAGTCATTCTAGCAATTCTAGTCCCGCTGACACTCTACCGATTTACGGTATCCAATCCCGTTGACTGGCTTGTTGATGTTCCCGTAGACAATGCATATTACACCAATAGTGCCAATGCGTTGGAAGGCTGGTTTGATCGCACTGCGGAAGCAGGCAAGGGCATTTTCGATGGAATCACAGCGGGAGCTCAATCAGTACTTGATGCGATGGAACTGCTGTTGGTTGATGCACCATGGCCGGTTGTAGCAGTCTTTCTTGTGGTTATTGCATGGCGGGTGGCTAGTATCCGGGTCGCGATATTTACTGCAGCTTCCCTTTGTTACATAGGATTTCTAGGACTATGGGAGGCTAGCATGGTGAGTATCGTGCTGGTTGGCGCAGCAGCGTTTTTCTGTATTCTCATTGGTATTCCATTAGGAATCTGGTTTTCGCGCAGTGAAAGAGCTTACGCTGTGGCACGCCCGGTTCTGGACTTGATGCAGACGATACCGCCATTTGTGTATCTCATTCCAATTATTGCGTTCTTCGGAACCGGACGGGTACCTGGAATTCTCGCTACGATCATCTTTGCGATGCCACCAGTCATTCGGTTGACGGCATTGGGTTTGAGGCAAGTACCAAGTACCGTGGTTGAAGCCGCCGTTGCATTTGGTGCAACAAAATGGAGAATTCTGATAGGGGTGGAACTGCCGCTTGCCACACCAGCCATTATGACTGGCGTGAATCAGACCATTCTGATGAGTTTGTCTATGGTGGTGATCGCATCACTGATTGGTGCGAAAGGCTTGGGTCAGGAGGTATTGACTGCATTGCAGTACGTCGCTAAGGGCCAGGGCATTCTGGCAGGACTGGCAATTCTGTTCTGTGCAATGATGCTCGACCGCATCGTGCAGGGTAGATTTCAAAGACAGGAGGATCAGTAGATGGCCGAGACAATTGGTACAGTTGAGATCCTGGACGTCATTCCAGAGGTTGACATTTCAGATTCCGTAAAGGAATTTGCTGGCACGAACGGCGATTATTACGCACGGGAATTCAAGAAAGTTCAGTCATCCAAGAGTGGATACTGCTGGACATTCAATATTGGATCGGCTGTGTTCGGACCGCTATGGGCCACAGCACGCGGCTTGTGGGGTTTGTTCTGGATTTTTTCACTCCTGGAAATGGTTTTTCTGGTGATGCTAGGTTTGGGCGTGTGGGGCGAGTTAGGCGCTGACAAATTTGCACGGGCCGAGCGAATGCAAACCAACTACGAGAAAATGATGACACGGGCCGAAACAGCGCGCGAGCAGGGAGATGAAGAAGGCGCAGCTTCGTTCGAGAATCGTGCCGAAAATCTCGCCAAAGCCAGAGATAAAGCAACCGCAGAGGGTGAAATTGCCCGCGCGGGCGGTACCCGTCTGCTGGTCATTGCAATTCTCGGACTCGTTTTGTTGAAGATATTCGAGGGCTGGATTGCAAACATTGCATATGAGCGACAGTATTCCAGATGGCGTGGGGACCGAACTGTTCGGTCCGGATTGAGTTGGCCAATAGGTCTACTGGGATTTGTAATCATTGCATTCGTTTACGTGGTTACTTTGTTGCGATTTACAACGGCTAGTCCGCCAGAATTCATTACCGAATTTCCAATCGGGAATACCTACTATCTTGCAATCGCGTCCTGGATCGACTACTGGTTTGATCTGGCATCGCAGAACTTTGCTTTCCTGTTTCAGGGTGTTTCACGGGGTATTCGATTAATTCTGGATGGCGTTGAAACCTTGTTGGTTGGAACGCCATGGCCAGTTGTGATGGCAGTGATCATCATTTTTGCCTATCGCAGTGCAGGCCCGCGTGTCGCGGTGTTTACTGCGGCCGCGTTGATTTACATTGCGGTTCTTGGCTATTGGCAAAAGAGTATGGCAACTGTTGCACTGCTCGGTACAGCGTCGTTCCTTTGTGTTGCAATCGGGATTCCGTTAGGTGTCTGGTTCGCTCGAAGCCAGCGGGCATTCAGTTTTGCAAGACCTGTTCTCGATCTAATGCAAACACTGCCATCGTTTGTTTACCTCATTCCGATTATTGCATTTTTTGGTACAGGTAAACCACCTGGAATTCTTGCCTCGATGATCTTCGGCTTGCCGCCGATCATTCGCTTAACGACTCTTGGTTTGAGGCAGGTGCCTAAGGATGTTGTTGAAGCTGCGCGTGCATTTGGCGCGACGAATGCGCAGATTCTAAGAAATGTTGAGATTCCTCTGGCGACACCGAGCATTATGGCTGGTGTCAATCAGACCATTTTGATGTGTCTGTCCATGGTGGTCATCGCAGCGTTGATTGATGCGAAGGGGCTGGGATATGATGTTCTGGTCGCCTTGCAATATGCGGCAAAAGGACAGGGTATATTGGCCGGTGTTGCCATTCTGTTCTGCGCCATCGTGATTGACCGTGTTATTCAGGGTAAATTCAAAGACACTGAGAAAGGCGGTTAACAAAAACTTTTAAGCTTCAGCGCGGTGCGACTCTTGCAGTTGGCACCGCGCTGTCGCGTCTGGTTCCTGTCAGCCACCTCGGTGCTTGAACGAATCCCGCCTGAAGCTGTAGAGTGCCTCTGTATCGACTGCGACATCAATAATTGACGGGCCTTCGGTGTTCAGCGCCAGTTGCAGCGTTTCTTTCACTTCGTCAATTGTCTGAGCCCGCAAGCCTTGAGCTCCATAAAGTTCAGCAAGTTTGTCGAACGGTGGGCTACTGACATCAGCACCAATGTATCGTTCATTGAAGAAGTCTCGCTGATAGGCTTTTTCCGCACCCCAGCATTGATTGTTCATTACTACGGTTGTGGTATTGATATTGTGATCAACGGCTGTACTCAATTCGGATACAGTCATTCCAAATCCGCCGTCGCCCATCAGACTGATTACCGTTCGGGCGGGGAGGGCAAGTTTGACACCTAGTCCGCAGGCGAATGAAAATCCCACTAATCCAAAATCAAGTGGTGTGATCA
>CAZYSR010000326.1:0-5350 GCA_964649525.1 uncultured Gammaproteobacteria bacterium | reverse complement strand
GACAAGCGGTGGGGAGTATTCTCTCACCGGTTGACCCAAATCAGACATCCGCTGATGGCGGATATGCCTCAGCAGTATGAAGAACCGCGATCGCATGTTTTTGAAATGACCGCAGAGCAGATGGAACCACATGGCGTTCAGGTTCTCGCCTCCAGTTCGGATGCGGACTTTGGTATTGCAGTCAGCGAAGACGAAGGCAGGTGGGTGTTTCTGCAGGGGCACCCGGAATACGATTCAGTTAGCCTGTTGAAAGAATACAAGCGTGAAATAAACCGCTTTAGACTGGGCGAGCGGTCCAATTATCCTGATTATCCGCTGAATTACTTACCGGATTCAGCAAAACAGAGCCTTGAGAAATACCGCGCTGATTTTCTGCTTGCTTTGGAGCAGGATTTGGATTTGCCAGAACTGCCGGAATCAGAAATCCTTCCGTTGATTGATAACACGTGGCGTGCCCATGCTGAACTTCTTTATCGCAATTGGATTCGCATGGTCATCAACAAGAAAGAAAAGCACAAATCGAACGCTGTTGAGGTGGACTCTTGCTGAATCCAGGGAGGGGTTCAAAGTTAAGGACAGCGACCGAAAAGAACTCTATCTTCGCCACCGTTTTCGATTTCGGATTTACGGCAGGTAACATACGCTTCCAGTTCCTCCCGGATCGATTCGTCTAGAGGTGGAGCTTCATATTCTTGCTCCAAGGATTTCCAGACCTGATTGGCGCGCTTGAAGGCGTGCAGTGCTCCATCATCATACCAGGTTTCAAAATTACGCCAGTCCGATAGGAGGGGCGAATAGAAGATGTCCTGGTAGCGTTGCATGGTGTGAGAGGATTCGAAAAAGTGCCCGCCGGGAGAGACTTCGGCGATCGCTTCAACGGCCAGTGTGTCTCGGTCAACCGGAATCGGTTTCAGAGACTCGGCTAGAAGCTGCAGAATTTCCGCATCGATAATCAGTTTTTCGAACGAAGCAACGAGGCCGCCTTCCAGCCAGCCTCCACCATGAAGCAACAGATTGGTGTGCCCCATTACTGCTGCCCATGTCGACATACAGGTTTCATAGGTTGCCTGTTCGTCGGGGGCATTCGAGGCGTTCGAACCACTGGCTCGAAATGGCAATGAATAGCGACGGGCAAGTTGGGCACTGGCCAGAGTGGTGCGTACATATTCTGGAGTTCCGAATGCAGGGGAGCCAGACTTCATATCAACGTTGCTTGAAAAACTACCGTAGATAACAGGTGCACCTTTCTGAACGGCTTGAGAAAGAGCAATACAGGAGAGAGCTTCTGCATTCTGCTGAACCAGAGCTCCGGCCATCGTTGTTGGAGCCATTGCACCAAGCAGAGTAAAAGGTGTGACCAGTGTGGCCTGATTCATGGTCGCGAATTCAATGAGAGAATCCGACATCGATTCATCGACTTGCCGTGGTGAATTAATATTGATATTGCCTACCGTCAACACCTCATCAGGCGGTTGATCAAGGTCTATACCGTGCACAATTGCCCTCATTCTCAGACCATCGCATGCCCGGTAGGCACCCAACATATTGGAAAGCCAGATTTTGTCGTGATGGGTGATTGCGGTAAGGTATTTGTCAAGGTGTCGCGTTTCTGCCGGAAGCTCATGCGGCTCAAACGGACTTGCGCCGCCCATGTGAAAAATTTCAAGCTGATGCACAATTTTGAAAAACCTTTTCAAGTCTTCAAGCGTTCCGTTTCGTCGACCGCCATCAAGGTCAGAGATAAATGATGGCCCGCCGACAGTGGCAAAGTTAATGTTGTTGCCACCCATTTCGATGGAACGGTTCAAATTGCGGGCAACAAGCGTGAAACTGTCAGGAGTATGTGAAACGAGTTCTTCAACCAATGCCGGATCAAGTTTAACAATCGCTTGTCCATCATCAATTTCTGCGCCTGCTTTACGAAAAACATTACGCGCCCTTTGGCTTAAGAATTTGATCCCGGTGTCTCTCAGGACTTCCAGCGAGGCTTGGTGAATGGTCTCAATCTGATCCGCGGATAGAATTTCAAATGGCGAATAGGGATTGACTACCCGCTGCCATTTGAGACGCTGGACAGACTGCGAATCGCGTCTCTTTCTGTCTCTTGAAATGCGTCTTTTTGAGGCTGTCATTGGAACCGGACTCAATCGAAGCAGTAACTGCCGTTCAGAATTTCGCAGTACATATCCAGATTGACATTGCCACCTGATGCAATGACACCCGCGCTGCGGCTGTCAGAGCGAGCCTTGTCTTTAATCAACGCTGCCAGGCTAGATGCCCCAGCGCCTTCTACAACATGGTGGGTATCAGTGAAGTAGAAGCGCATGGCATCTGCGATTTCTCGCTCAGTCACTCGAATGAATCGGGATACATGCTGTGTCATGATGGCGAGTGCTTCTGCATCGGGAACTCTAACTGCAACACCATCGGCGAAGGTGTCAGCTGAATCGGTTGATACAACCTGTCCTTTTTCAAAAGACAGTGCGTAAGCAGGCGCTTTGTCTGCTACTACACCAATTATTTCGGTTTTAAGTCCAAGTGCTTCACGTACGGCAATCATCGCACAGATTTCGGAACCCAGGCCAACGGGAACATAAACTTCATCAAGGTCTGGAACGCGCTTAAGCAGTTCCAGTCCGCAAGTGGCGACACCCACCACTAGATTGCGATGAAATGAAGGAACAAAGTGAAGATTTTGATCGTCCGCTAACTGATGCGCGTACTCGTGTGCTTCCGTAAAGTCTCGGCCGTGTTCAATCAGTGTTGCGCCGAATGCGCGCATCGAAGCGTTTTTCGCGGCACTGTTGTTTTTGGGAACGACTACCGTTGCCTGTATCCCAAAATTTTGCGCAGCGTACGCGACAGACTGACCGTGATTGCCGCGGGTGGCACAGATAACGCGATCTGTGTCCAGATCGGCCATATAAGTAATACCGCCGCGAATTTTGAATGATCCGATGGGTGTGGTGTTTTCGTGCTTAACCCAGACTTCAGTTTTGCACCTGTCGCTGAGGAGTGGCCACTGGTATTGTGGTGTGGGCGACACATATGGTGCAATTAGAGCGGCAGCGTTTTCAATTTCGTCGAGTGACGGTAGTTTCATCAGGCTTCAGTTCCAAGTTGTGCATCGGTCAAGAGTGGGGTGGACGACGGGATTCGAACCCGCGACCACTGGAACCACAATCCAGGGCTCTACCAACTGAGCTACGCCCACCACTTACCAAACTTATTGATAACTTCAGTTTCTACACTATGGCAGTGTCTGAACTGAAGTCTAAAAGTGCACGCCTGACAGGACTCGAACCTGTAACCTACGGCTTAGCATACTACTACAATTTTCATTGCCCGGCGTTGATCAGCCGGTTTGTAGTCTGGACTATATCTTCACCATCTCAGGTGGGGCACGTATAGTCTCTACGGATCCCTTTGTTTGACGGTTTCCTCGGTATTGCCATCGCCTTTACGCGTTAAGGTTTCACCGATACAGTGCCCTCCACTTAACAGGTTCAATTCCCTGAAAAGGCTCCTTGTCGAAGGCCGTTGCTCTATCCAGTTGAGCTACAGGCGCATATCACACTGGTCGGGGTAGAGGGATTTGAACCCCCGACTCCCTGCTCCCAAAGCAGGTGCGCTACCAGACTGCGCCATACCCCGTACGTTTGTCGAGATTTGAACAAACAACGAATTGAAACTGATCAGCCGCGACAATCTTGCAAATTATATAGAGTTTGACAGGTTGCTGGAGAAAGTGAGTGTAGCGTGCTTACGTTATGCTGACTGCCATAGCCTGCAGTCCGATGGTACTGCTCCCGACTCAATGCGGCAGATGTCCTGGCAGTTGATACTTGTACACTCTGTAATTACAGTTCGAAATTTGCTCTAACTGATCAAATTTCATTTCAATCAGTTCTTCAAAATTCGATTAGTGAAGTTAATGACGGTCTGTTGCCCGCGACTGCAAAATTTCCATTGATCGTCCAATGCCAGTCTGATTCATGGTTCCACAGGACGGCGATACGCTAGGTAATTTCGTTGAGTGGATATATGATCGGCCAGAAATTTGGCATCATGCCAGACACCCCATATAAAAGAGGAGCCGCGACGCGACTGCCATGGTAATCCCAGAAAATAGACTCCGGGTTCAGCCGACACGCCGCGCTGATGTCTGGGCTTTCCGTTTTGTTCAAAAGCATCAACCTTAAGCCAACTGTAGTCAACGGTGAAACCTGTTGCCCAAATGATCGTGGAAATACCAGTGTCAACCAGGTTAAGATTGAGAATCGGATGAGTCATGCAGTCTGGATTTGGTCCGATATCGTGGGCTTTGGGCTCTTCTGGCAAGTCAAGACAATTACGGTGAACGTATGCGTCAGCTTCCTCCAAGAGAGCGAGGTAGTATGCATCGCCCTGCTCGATGTTAAATGACAGGTCCGGTGCAAAATTCATCACACCGTTTTCGTACGATTTCGTTCGCCCAACGAGAATGATCCCCTGGTCTGCAAGTTTTCTGAAATCGATGGTACGACCGCCATATGCACCGCTTACCGCAATGGTGACGTGTTCTGTCCCCGGATCAGGCGCTGCCATATCCCATTTGCCAAGAACCCCTAGCCACCAGCAGAAATCTCGTGTCCGATAGGCCCTAGGTGGGCGCTCGTGCGGGCCGACTGAGAGGTAGACAGTTTTTTTGGCTCGCAAGATTTCGTCCGCGATTTGTACCCCTGAAGATCCCGCACCAACTACCAATACTGCCCCTTCAGGTAATTGTTCAGGGTTGCGATACTCACAGGAATGAATCTGTTTGATTTTTGCGCTCCGTGGAACAATGGGCGGTATATTCGGGTGCTGGAACGGTCCGGTCGCGGCGACTACTCTGTTGGCCGTCATCAGTCCTTCCGATGTTTGGACGCGGAAGCCGGAACGACCGACATTTCTTTCTACGCCAGTTACCTCAACACTACAGCGTATTGGGGCATTAAATTTCTTCGCATAGTCAACGAAGTAATCCGCAACACTTTCCTTGGCTGCAAAAGCATCGGGATCTATACCGGTAAACTTCATGCCCGGGAAACGGTCATGCCACGCCGGACCATTGGCAACCAGAGAATCCCACCTTCCTGTGCGCCAGCGCTCTGCAATTCGGTCCCGTTCCAAGACAAGGTGTGGGACGCCAGCATTGCTCAGATGTTCGCTCATGGCCACACCAGCTTGGCCACCCCCAACCACCAGGGTGTCGATTGTTTCAATTGCCATCAAATTTCCTGCGTATACGACTAAATTACAGATAGATATTTTTTAATGATAACCATACAAAAAGCTGTTTAGATTGCAGTGGAGATTTGGCTTCGAA
>CAZYSR010000325.1:0-5183 GCA_964649525.1 uncultured Gammaproteobacteria bacterium | reverse complement strand
ACCAAAGCGTCAGAAGATCTCGCCAATTTTCCGGTAAAAAATTTGGAGTGAAAGGTTGAATTGGAAAAACAATTTCAGCGAGTTGAATGATAGTAGTTATTGTCTTTTCATCATTCCCTTCGAGAATACGCGCATTTGCCTCGATAAGTAATCTATTTGCGTCATCTGCTATTTCATCTAGCCTTTTCCCAGTGTCGAGACCTACACCCGCGAGAAAATAGCCTCTTCTCTGAGACGACGTGCTGTTACTCCATATATGTTTAGTTCTTTGAACTAGAGCTGTATTGTGAAGATACTGTGTTTCTTTTGTTTCTCTTACTAGTCGTCTTTGCCACAGAGAAGATGCTAATATTTCGTCTAACAGCCTTGGTATTTCTTCGAATTCTACTTCACTCTCTCCGACAAGGCTGAGTATTGCACCATCCAGACTTGATAAATTACTCCACCAATTTTGTTTTTGTTGAATTTGCTCCGTATCCGTTTCTTCAGCCACCTCATGAAACCTCCATTCGTTTGCATTGTTGGCAACATATTCAATAAGCTCTTCCAACGGCGGCTTGTTGAGACTCCGATACATTCGTTCAAGCAATATCGATACAAGGAGGAGGAGTCCACTTTCCATATTTCTCGTATCTGTACTAGAAATTAATTCTTGCCATTTATTTTGTCTAGCAATGTGATTATCAAAAATTGGATAGATTACCAATCCTTTTACATCCACAAACGCTCTACCAGCTCTTCCAATCACATTCTTAAATTCTGAAGATTCGATTAATTGATGTCTGCCCAATTCAGAATTAAATCTAACTAAGGAATGAAAAACAATTGCGGTAGCAGTTAAATTTAATCCCTGAGCCAATGTAGGCGATGAAATTGTGAGTTTTAAAATACCATCCCGTAGTAGTTTTTCAATTTCCTTTCTGAACGGAGTAGGTAAAGAACCATGGTGCACAGCCACTCCAATACTCAGGCATTCAAGAACAGGATGTCCCTCACCAAACCACTCTAAGCCCATTGTCTTAGCCAGTGCAAGTCTTTCTTGTGACACTGAAATTACGGGCGGCAAAGCTCCTCGCTTGTTCAAATCCACAACTATCCTTGCAAGCGGTTCAACAGACAATTTTTGTGGGCAATAAATCAGAACCGTGTGATCATCCTCCATTAACCGCCACGCACTTGCCAAAGTTAGCTCTTGAGCATTTTTAGGGAATGGTTTCTTTCTAATACCGGGATTAGGTAGCGATGGAATAGAAGATTCAATATATTCATTGACGAATGAAATTCCTTCACCCACCTTTATATTGAGTCTTCCACTTTCGCTGTGGCTATTCCATAGCACCTCTCCAAACAAGAGGTCTGTTGGTCTCCAGTTGCTCTTTACAGCTTCTCCTTCTTCATCCCGTCTAAGCCACTTAACAAAATCTTCAAACTGCTCTCCTTCCGGTAAAATTGCTGAAAGACAAACTATCCGTCGGGCATTTGCATCAGATCTTTGAAGTAGTCTTTGTATCTGAACTTCGTACCTAATTTCGCGCTCATTCAAGCCAATCATATGCCCTTCATCTAGAATAACTAGCCCAAAATCGTCAATTAGTGATGGATCATTACGAATAGCAAAATCCATTTTTTCGGGTGTACCGACCACAATATCTTTGGTTCGTATAGTATCTTGTTCAAAATCACTTGTACCTATACTACCGTAGAGTGTAGATACGGTTTTACCGAGAGGTAAGAATGTTTTCCGCAGGCCAACTTCGGTTTGCGCAGATAAAGCACGCAGTGGTGTGATAAAGAGGACTCTTTTCTTCTCAGCCAAACATCGTAAAATGCAAAGCTCTCCAATTCGCGTTTTTCCTGCGCTTGTTGGTAAAGACACGACCAAATTGTCTGCCATATCTATCGCCCTCATTGCTCCTTCAATCTGAGAAGGCCAGAGATTAATTTCTGATATCTTCCGTTTGTAAAGAAGTGCGATAAAGTTCCTGCGTAGAATGTGCCAATTTTGCCCATTGCCATCGGGCGGATCTTTAGGTAAGATTTGATGGAAGCACGAAGACCAAAGATCATCCAATAAATGAATAGTGATCCGATAAACCCACCATTGGGGAACCATATTCAGTTCGCCGCTTATATCGAGACCAATTTGTAGGGTTGCAATAGATTGATCCAGAAGTTTCCTATTACCTCTCTCCAATGCTATCAAGAACAGGGCCAGTCCCGAACAATAGTTGTCAGTAATTGCTCTAGCTATTATTGGAATTTCGACGGAATCAACACTATAGGCCTCCTGAATAACATTCTCGCCTATGACAAATTCAATCGGCTTGACCCCGTCATCTATTGATTCTGCTAGGGCTTTATCTGTTCCAGATTCGTGAAATTTCCATACAAAGATGTCATCTTCTAACGAGTTTAGATCCCTTAGTATTACTCGGCACAAACATTTTTCAATAAAGCTAATTTTTTCTTCATTAAGAGCACCACGAAGCAGTGAGTATGCTTTTGCAGAATATTGAGCAAGATGGTACGCAGATGCTGCCAAGATATTATGAAATGCATGTGCAAATTCATCAGAATTTGCCTTGAAGACGACATGTTCAATTGAAGATGCAGATTTAGAAAACGCTGCTTGGTATATTTCGGGGTTTCCATCCAATTCTCTCAAACGCATTCCCATACCAAGAAGGGAATATCCATACGACAAAAGGTCGTAACTAAGATCTGGAGAGAATCTCGGAGAATTTGGAGGCAAAACACCATCTTTCCATATCATCGACCGCGCCTGACCGCGATCAAGTAAGCGCCCTCTAAATCCTGGAGATATTGCTTGGTTTATGTTTAACTCAAGGTCCTCAATCGTCGAAGCCACTTTCTACCTCTTCAAAGACACCTGCGATAAACTCTTGGTGTTTCTTTATCCTCAGTCCTACTGCCTGCTGCTTAATATCGCCATCGTAGGATTCCAATTTTGCCTTTTGGAATTTATTGGGACTATTTCCTGTAAATGTAAAAAGTAGATGTTCCATTTGGTTCGTTGCAATGCCATCACGCAACTGAGCATCATCGATAATATCGGCGAGACGAGTATTGCCCCGTTCTCTCAATCGATCCGCCACATATGCTAGTGCCTGGGGAGTAGGTCGTCCCTCATCGGCATCAAGAGTCAAGCGCGCTTTTTGCAAAACTCTTGAATTTAGTATTTTTCTACTTTTCGCTTCAGATTTTAAAAAGTGTGGTTTTTGACTGTCTTCAGACAATCGAATACCAATAGCATCCTCACCTTTCATTGCGAATTCTTGATGATCTTTCCAACGCAATTTTTTTATCGGGACACAGTATTTAGTTTGATCATTTATATATTCCACACCAAGAATTTCACCCAAATCTCCCGAGCGCATGATTTTCCCTTGCGGGAGTTTTGTCCGTAATTTTTTTGCCGCAGCGGGTTTTCCTAGCCGTTCCAAAGTACTAGCAATTGACTCTGGGTCAATGTAGTGATCTGGAACCATACACGCTATTTCATTAACAACAGGTTCAAGATCACCAGCCACTAGATTTACAGCCGTGTAGTCATGACCATTCACTACTTCTGCTGAAATATCGAACCATTTTTCAAAATTCATTTGAATTTGACCTTGCTTCCGTAGACAAATTTTTAGTCATAAATTCAATTGGTGATATCAAGTTTCAGCTTGACTAGATTTGAATGAGGGTTTGTAGTTCAACTTGAATTTCATCAGTGTCCGAAGTTTGGAACATATTTCTTACTGGCGACACAAGTATTGGTGAAGCTATAGTTTGCAAGAACAGGAAGCCAATCAATGGGAGGCAAAAAAGTTGGTTCCGCAAGTGCGAACTGCCGAACTATTCAACATTCATGAATGAATTGAGCTTGAACGCTTCGCGCGTAGCATAAACATTGATCTTGGCATTGTAGTTGGACGTCTCCAGCATGAAGGTGAATTGAAATTTGCGACACTCCTCAAACATTGGAAAGAGAAATTAAAATTGAATTTATTGAACCTATCATACTCGCAGACCCAATATTACCAACCGTGGCAAAAAGAGAGTCCATACTCAGTGGGCCAGGGATGATTCACTACAGTGTAACCTCCATGCTTGGTGGATCCGGCTGGATGAGATTGAACCGTAGAGACAGAGCGAGATAGACTGAAATTTCGATAACTTGTAAATCGATTCTCTACGCGATAACTCTTTAATTCGACTACGAATTACCTTTCTCCAGCCGCTCAGCTGACTGCAACTGATTCAGCATAGCTTTCGCCTTTCCATAAACGTTGACACACTTCACTTTACCTTTAACTCGAACGGCTTTCTTTGCGTGAGTTGTAAGATTATCTGCTTGAATATTGCACTCGATTTCACCAATGATTACTCGGTCCCTGTGATCCATATGCAACTCCCCTTCAAATAATTTTGAATTTTCTCCGTGACGCCACTTGTCACACGTGAGTTTAAACGAGTTGGTTGGTTCATTTGGACGCTCGGGTTTGTAATAAAATTCATTCGGGTCACGCTGATGAATAAATTCGATGTCCGACCAGTCATGCAGATTAGGATAGATTGATTCTACTAGAGGAGGCTTTGCGTGTTGTAGTTCAGCAATAGCTTCCGATAAACTAGCTATGCCCAATGCCCGTGTGGACCATTTTCCTTTTGGTGCCATTGGTGGAGTCGGAAGTGATAGCGTATTTTTTGAATCGCTTTGTATACCAATATTTTCATCTATTTCCTCTTCTCTCGGTGGTTGAATCTTAAATTTCCCTTTGGCAGATATCGTAATCAATATATTTTCACCTGGTCTTGTACCTTTGTTCACTGCCGAAACAATAAATTTTTGGGGTTGTGAATTTCTCTCCAATAGAGTATGTAGATTTCGCAGTATTTTCTCACAGGTTTCAATCCAAGCTGGATACTTAGTATGAGTGTACTCAGATATCTCTTGGTCTGATGCGGGTGTGAACACCTTATTGAATTCTAGCAACCTACTAACTGAATCTTGAAGATTCCGTTCCGTTAGACCTAGAGACTTAAATTCAGTTGCTATCGGAAATTTCCTTTTCAATGAGCTTATCAATTCTGAGATTTCGTCGTCAGTTAAAGGTTCATATTTGATGTACTCAAAATGTAATGAATCTAATTCTTTTTGCGAAGTATTAACA
>CAZYSR010000324.1:0-1944 GCA_964649525.1 uncultured Gammaproteobacteria bacterium | reverse complement strand
CGCGCATGTTCAGCAGATTCTTGATGAGAAACGGGCTGAGTATGAAAGTCGCAACACCAATGCAAATGGTAGTCAGGCTGGTAATTTTCCAGAAGGATCACAGCTTTGTAAAGTTTGCAATGTTACCGCAGTCATTATGATGGATGGTTGCCTTACCTGTTTGAACTGTGGCGATTCCAAATGCTCCTAATCCGGGTTGGATAAGAACCACTAGCACTTAAGATTTGAAATTGTGGTAGGCATCGCGCATAGTGAATGCGGATGTCAGTATGATATTCAGTCAGTGACCCGAATCCCGGCCAGTTCGAATTCCCAAAACAGTTTTCCTTTAGCGACCGCATTTCTGAACGAAACGTTGTCCTTGAAGTCTCTAGCCTGACGGGTTGGGACATTGATTGGTACAAACTCAACCTTATCACCAATCACTACACAGGCATCAGTCCTTTCAACGGACTCAGCCGGACAATCATAAAGAAGCACTCTAACTTGGACATCTGTAACATTTTTATCTGAAGTGTTGGAGACTCGTCCAGCGATCTCCCAACTGTCCCCATACGATTTTTTAGTTTCTGTCACCTCAAGATCAATCGTCTCCTTGGGAATTGGGAATTTCTTTGACTCTGAATCTTCCAGGTTTAAAAAATATAAACTGGTAAGGAGGACAGCTAGTCCAGCGAGCAGTCCAAAGCCAACTTTTGGTGAGTAGTAGCTGACAAAAATCAGCGCAATACAAACGACACCAATCGCTATCCAATGCATACTAGAACTTTAAATTGATCAATCTTCATTCAAACCAAGTTGCATTCATTTTACAGGTTGCTGTGGATGATTATGTCATTCTGACTCCAGAACCGTTGAGTACCACAATGGTTTGAACACGGTGTGATGGCAAAAGAGAAGGTCGATTGAAGTCGGTGCAGATGGATATCTACAGGTAAAGACTATCAGTAGGGTAATTTTGTTCGAGCCTCTTCAGAGTACGACTGCGCGTTTATACTTGGAGCGACTGCCTGTTATTTCAAACTCTATTTTGGTAATTACTTTTGAAAGTTGAATTCGAATCAGATTCCATGGTCTATGGGCCTCAGGTTTTTCAAAATTCGCGCGAGCGCTATGACTTTAACAAGCTGCGTAAACGACTACGACGCGAAGTGAGTCGCGCGATCAGCGATTTTGAATTGATTTCAGCAGGTGACCGGGTCATGGTTTGCCTTTCCGGAGGGAAAGATTCTTATACCATGCTCGATATTCTGTTGGAACTCAAGGCGCGCGCACCGGTGGATTTTGAATTGACTGCTGTGAATCTGGATCAGAAGCAACCAGGATTTCCAGAACACGTTCTGCCAGAATATCTGGAATCACTTGGTGTTCCCTATCACATCTTGGAAGTTGACACCTACAGTGTTGTTAAGGAGGTGATACCTGAGGGTAAGACCATGTGTGGGCTTTGTTCCAGACTAAGACGCGGAGTGATTTACGGATTTGCGCAGGAGAACGGATTCAACAAAATTGCGCTGGGCCACCATCGAGAAGATATTGTTGAGACGCTATTTCTGAACATGTTTCACGGCGGGAAACTGAAAGCGATGCCACCTAAGCTGAAGAGCGATGATGGTACGAATGTCGTGATTCGACCGCTGGCCTATTGTCGAGAATCGGACATTGAAAAATATGCGAAACTGCGCGGATTTCCGATCATCCCCTGTAATCTGTGCGGATCGCAAACCAATCTTGAGCGCGTAAAAATCAAGGAAATGCTCAAGGAGTGGCAGCGACAGAATCCTGGGCGAGTCGAGAACATCTTTCGGAGCATACAGCATGTATCTCCGTCTCAATTAGCAGATCGAAACCTGTTCGATTTTGTTTCTCTGGTCGCAGAAAGAGAATGAACAGGTAAAAGTCTAATCGCAGGTCTAAGACAGCCTTTTGATGCAAATCAATACC
>CAZYSR010000323.1:0-2137 GCA_964649525.1 uncultured Gammaproteobacteria bacterium | reverse complement strand
GATGTACAGCCTTCCTGGCAAGTTCAAAACGCTACAGTGGCATGGTGCGGAAGTCAAATCAATACCAAACGATGCTTCTGTGCTCATGTCTTCTCCAGTGTGTCCAGTTCAGTCTTTCGCGGTCGGGCAGGCTGCGCTTGGCATTCAGTTCCATGTTGAAACCGGGCCGCATACGATTGACGAGTGGAATGCGGTGCCAGAATACGAGGTAGCACTACGCAAGACTTTCGGTGATAACGGTGCGGTGGAATTGAAGAAAAAAGCCGAAGAATATGCAACGGAATTGTCAGCAACTGCCGGCATATTGTATAGAAACTGGGCTAATACGCTATTAAAAGTGAATAAATAGCTGTTATTGACTTCTTTCTTTGCCGGTTGTTGATCGCCTGCCAATCAAGCTGAATTACTTCTAAGCAGTATTTTTGCGATTCGGCGCTTGCCAACCTGAAATACATGCGATGCGCCGACCGGTATCAACATCCTTGAGTCATTGACGCGCTCACCGTCGATTCGGACGGCGCCTTGTTTGACGAGCCGATGTGCATCAGAGGTTGAGTCGACCAGATTTGCATCTTTAAGCAGGTTGGCCAATGCAATATTCTCTTGGACGAGGTCCAGAATCTGTTCATCAACGTCATCCGGAACACCGCCTTTCTGAAATTGCGCGATAAACCCCTCGTGTGCCCTTTTCGCCTCGGTTGCAGAATGAAAGCGTTCTACAAGCTCTTGGGCGAGCTGGAATTTGACATCGCGCGGGTTAAGGCCGTCGGAAACCTGCTGCTTGAGAGCTTTGATTTCGGTAACCGTGCGCGCACTAATCAATTCAAAGTAGCGCCACATCAAGTCGTCTGAAACTGACATAATTTTGCCGAAAATCTCACCAGGTGGTTCGTTAATGCCGATGTAGTTGTTCAGTGACTTTGACATCTTTTTGACACCATCCAGTCCTTCCAGGATGGGTACCGTGATGACAATCTGAGGTGGTTGTGAATAGTTCTTTTGTAACTCTCTGCCGACCAGCAGATTGAACTTCTGGTCGGTCCCCCCGAGTTCGACATCCGAGCGGAGTGCTACAGAGTCATAGCCCTGAACCAGAGGATAAAGAAATTCGTGTATGGCGATAGACTGCTGGTTACTGAAACGAGTCCTGAAATCATCCCTTTCTAGCATTCTGGCGACGGTGTGCTGTGCCGCGAGTCGGATCATCATACTGGCGTCTTGATTTTCGAACCATTCAGAATTGAATCGAACGATGGTTTTATCTGGGTCAAGTACCTTAAATACCTGCTCCTTATAGGTTGAGGCATTGGCGTTAATTTCTTCCTCGGTCATTGGCGGGCGAGTTGCTGATTTACCGGAAGGGTCGCCAATTCTACCGGTAAAGTCGCCGATCAGGAATGTGACTTCGTGGCCGAGTTGCTGAAACTGACGCATCTTTTCAAGCAGCACGACGTGTCCGAGATGTAAATCAGGCGCTGTAGGGTCAAAACCCGCTTTGATGTTTAGCGGTCTATCCAGTTTGAGCCGTTCGATGAGTTCTGATTCAAGCAGGATTTCGTCGGTCCCGCGTCTGATCAGACTGATGTGTTCTTCAAGTGAATAGGACAACGCGTAAATCCTTGTCTGAAGGTTTAGTGTGAATAGATAAATTCAGGGTGAGTGGCAAATGAAATTTTATTGCGAATCACTGTACAGTGTTCGTGGAATCCTGATGGCACGCGATATAAGTTTTCGAATTGAGCGAAAGAAGCGGAGCGTGGTAAATAGCTCGACTCTTTTCTACCGGAATGTAGAGATTTGTCGTGGTCAGTAATTGAGCATTTTATGAAGCGTATGCTGTTTCATGCGAAAAATGCTCCTGTCAATGCGGATGTTATCCTGGATAGAAAACCGAGATCCTCATTGATAAAGCCCCGACTGAATTAAAGAGGGCAATCGGACTTGAACAATTGCCGGGAGTGGATACTAACCTCTGAAATAATGTGAAAGAAAATGACTAAATTCGACAAGTAGATTCACTGGTGTCCCGTTTAAAAATCAAACAATTTCAATTGCTTAAGCCGAGGCGCCGGTTCCGGTTTGTATCCGTGATCTGTAAATAATTGATAAAGTGGAATTTTCTCAAACAGTGTCGTAT
>CAZYSR010000322.1:0-5105 GCA_964649525.1 uncultured Gammaproteobacteria bacterium | reverse complement strand
ACGGGTGGCCATTGCTCGGGCACTTTGCGCGCAACCGGAAGTGCTTCTGCTTGATGAACCGCTCAGCGCGCTTGATCTTAAACTTCGCCAGCATATGCGTACTGAGCTGCGCTCAATCCAACAGCAGGTTGGAATCACTTTCATCTACATCACCCATGACCAGGGTGAAGCGCTGACCATGTCAGATCATGTTGCAGTGATGCGTGAAGGCATTATTGAACAGGTTAGCGATGGTACAACGATTTACGATGAGCCTGACACTGCATTTGTGGCGTCATTTGTCGGTGAGAACAACCGGTTTGCCGGAAAAGTTGCAAACGTAACGAATGGCTTTGCGCAGGTCAGCACACCTGAGGGTTCAATTCGGGCACGCTGCAGTAAAAATCCAAATTCAAAAATAAAGACTGGCGACGATGTCTATGTTTTTGTTCGTCCCGAATCACTTCGCTTTGTGAATGGTAACACCATGGACAATCAGATGAAAGCGAGTGTCTATCATGAAGAATTTGAAGGCAATATGTGGCAGGTTTTTCTAGATATTAGTTCTACTCGAAAAAGGGTAAAGATGTCTTACGTAAACGATGGTTCCATCCGGTCCCACAGCGGAGAAAAGGATTTACCGCTCGGATTCTCCAGCGAAGCGGCAATCGTGTTACCACAGGGACCGCTTGCTGCCGAATAGCATTCGCAATCTTGCCATGAACTTTTCAAATTACTGGCGAGCGTTCTTCCAAAAAAACGGGGTGGCGCTTGCGCTGTTTTTGATCATTGCAGTGGGCATGTGGCTGTTCATGATGATCATACTGCCACAGCTGTTCATGTTTGATTTTTCCATCAGGGCCAATGTCCCTCCGCCGAAATTCGGAACAGAAGAGCACTACTACACACTCGAGCACTACAAATACATGATATTTGGCAGTGCTTTATCGACTGACTCATACAACATCATTGATGTGACGGTATTTTTCCGCACAATCGGTGCAGCAATCTTCGTCACGCTGATCGATGTTGCCTTGTGTTATCCCATAGCCTACTACCTTGCACATGTTGCAACCGGCGGTTGGAGTCGACTCATGGTGCTTTCCCTGATCGTGCCATTTTGGATTAACGAGATTCTTAGGGCGTTTGCATTCAAGATCATTTTCGGCTCAACTGGCGTAATCAACAACTTTCTCGTTTCGATTGGGATATTGGATCAGCCTTACGATTTCATTCGCAACGACATTGCACTGTGGGCAGGGCTGAGTTATGCATTCATCCTGCTAATGATTTTTCCAATATACAACGCTATTGAAAGCCTCGACAAAAATCAGATTGAAGCGGCGCGTGATCTGGGTGCACCCTGGTGGAAAATTCACTGGCGAGTTGTTGTACCCCATGCAAAACCGGGTATATCTTCCGGCTGCACAATGGTGTTCATGCTGACAGCAGGTGCCTTGGCAGCCCCCCAGATTCTGGGTGGACCAAGCAGCCTGTGGTTTACCCAGATTATTTACCAGGGATTCAATCAGGCGGGCAACTGGGCAAGAGGTTCAGCCTACGCAATTATCTTGCTGATTTCCTGCATTGTGCTGGTCTTGGTAATGATGAAGATAGCCAAGGTGAAGTTTGGTGAAATGATGAAATGATCCAGGGACGCATACAAAGTTACCTGGTGATTGGATTCGTCGCCCTTTTCTTCGTTTATCTATTCGGCCCATTGATCGTAATGGGCCTGACCGCTTTTAACACGTCGGGATTTCCCAGAGTGTCGCCGTGGGACTGCTTCACGGTGGAGTGGTTTGACGTTCTGATGCAAGACACTCGCCTGGTAACCGGGGTCAGAAATAGTCTTTTGATCGGCATCGGTGTCGTATTTTTGGCGGTCCCCATTGGTCTGGCCGGCGCCTTGATGCTGATGCAAATTGGACCGAGACTTCGTCCCTGGCTCTACACGGTTACCATTTCACCCATCCTGGTTCCTGGTGTGGTACTGGGTATATCGACTCTACTTTTTTGGGACCGAATAGGGCTGATGTTTGGTGCCGGGGAAGATACGATCTTCTATGATGGAGTTTTTCTGACGATTGTAGGACAGGCGACATTCATCTCAGCTTACGCAATGCTGATTTTTATCGCACGTCTACAGAGATTTGATCCTGCTTTGGAAGAGGCGGCTCTGGACCTCGGTGCCTCGCACACACAGACGTTCCGTAAAATCCTTCTACCGTTTTTGCGACCAGCCATCGGTTCAGCTGCGGTACTCGCATTTCTGGCTTCATTCGAGAATTACAACACGACAATTTTTACGATCGTATCAAGCAGTACCCTGACCACAGTGTTGGCTAGCAAGGTTCGCTACGGAATTGACCCTTCGATCAGTGCGTTAGCAGTATCGATTGTCTTTTTGACGTTGGTTGGGGCGGTTCTCTATGAAATCTCCAAACGACGAGAAACGCGACGGGCTAGGGCTCAGATGGCGGTGGCACGGGGAGAGGCAGCAGAAGTAAAAAAACAGCGGCCATTTTTGACAGAACCGGCATTCCTCTTATTCGTACTGATTGTAGTCGCAGGTCTGGGCACCGTTTACTTTTCTGGCACGGTCGGTGTTGAAGAGTGCAAGATTGCCGTGAAGGAACAGCGTCAGGCTGAAATTCAACGAAAAGTCGAAAGACGTCAGCAACAGCAGATGTTTCAATCAGCAATTGACGCACAAAGTCAATCTTCAAGCGATCAAGAGGAAACTCGAGAAGAGCCAAAGGTGACTGCGAAAGGTACGGAAGGTTATCAAAGTGTATTCTCTCCAGGTAATTTACAGGGTGAGACCGAAACTCAGGCAGAAGAAGAGCAGCCTGTGAAAGGTACGGAGGGCTATCAGGACGTATTCTCGCCAGGAAATTTGGTGAACCCTCCCAGTGATGAACCCGAGGAGGAAAAGCCGGTTAAAGGCACAGAGGGTTACCAAAACGTGTTTGCTCCAGAAAATCTGACTGATCAAGTTCCGGCGGAAAATTCTGGCAATTGAATCTATTATTTAAATTGAGGTTGCATATCCTATGTTGACTACCTGTATCGGTGCATTTCCCAAGCCCGACTTTCTAGAACTTCCTGACTGGTTCAACATTCCAGATGGACCTGATTCTGCAGAACCGACCAAGAGTTGGGAAGCGGCGCTCGCGGCTTTGGGAGATTCAGCAGAAGAAACGATAAGAGAAGCCTCAAAACAGGTGATGGCTGATCAGGTTGAGGCGGGTATTGATATCCCAACCGATGGAGAGGTGAAGCGGGAAAACTATATCCACTACCACTGTCGACACTTGGAAGGCATTGATTTTTCACACCTGACTGTGCGCAAGTTGCGTGGTGGCGCGTATTCTGCAGAACTCCCGACGATTAATAAACCGATCAAAGTTCGTGATACAGGGTTTTTAGCTGAAGACTGGAAGCTTGCTCAGTCATTTACGAATCGCCCAGTCAAAATTACCATGCCTGGACCGATGACGGTAACCGACACCAATGCTAATGTGTTCTACGAATCAGATAAGGAACTCGGAGCAGATATTGCTGACGCACTCAACAAGGAAGTGCTGGCTTTGGCTGATGCAGGTTGCATCCATATTCAGGTTGATGAACCAGTTTTTGCCAGAAAGCCTCAAGATGCACTGGAATTTGGGGTTGAAAATCTGGAAAGGGTATTTCATGGAGCGCCTGATCATGTCGTAAGGACGATGCATATGTGCTGCGGCTACCCAGACAGGTTAGATCGGCTGGACTATCCCAAAGCTGATCCACAGGCTTACTTCCAGATCATTGAAGCAGTCGATCAAAGTTCTGTTCAGGTTGTATCGATCGAAGATGCCCACAGGCACAATGATTTAAGTCTCTTAGACCGAATTCAAAACACAACAGTCATATTGGGAGTTGTTGCGATTGCACTCAGCAGAGTCGAATCAGTTGAAGAAATTGTTGATCGACTAAAGACGGCGATGGATCACATTGACAGCGACCGTCTGATTGCAGCTCCAGATTGCGGGTTAGGTCTACTTGGCCGTGATCTGACTCGGGCAAAGTTAAAGAATATGTGTGAAGCTGCGCACCGAATTTAATCAGCAGAGAAACGTCTATCTCGTGAGAATGATCACATGCGAGAGGCGTGCCGAGAGTTACTGATTTCTGATCCGATTGCTGAACAGATGTGCGTGCAACGTCATGCTGTGCAACTCTTGCAGCGTTCAGCCGAAGGGAATCGGATAATCGCTTTAGACTTATAGGGTAGGGGGTGGCGAACTGTTTATTTTCTTATTGACGAATCAATATAAATATTGCCAGTAAACCCTCTCTATCCGCGGCTAGCTGATCACCCCGCCCGTATGGAAAAGTGATCTATTTTGAATCTGTTTCATAATCTGTCTATCACCATTTTTTGTTGTCTAACCCGTCCGAAGAAGCTAATTTGTGAAGCTTGCATGAGGGTTGATTTGTTGCATTTGCACAAGCGAAGTTGATGAACTGATCCCCCAGTTTTCGTAGGAGAGTCCTTTGTCATTTTTCTTTGATTGCATCAATTTTTTTCATGACAAACCTTGAACAAAGAGGGAAAGTGCATAGATTATCATACGGGTAAGATTACGGGCTGTTAAGCTGGAAAAATTAGATAATGCTGGCTGCATTTCAGACAGTATTTTGCTGGTGCGGAACTGAGCTGCAGAAAGCCGATAGGAGGAGAAACGACATGCCGATAGTCAAAGGCAACCCTATGCAGATTCCCGCAGGCCGAGAGGGCCTTGCGAGGTTTATCCGGTCAACTGATCGCAGTGCGCCACCTTATTTTGCGGGGCGCAAGCGACTGCTGTCGAAAATTGAGGATGCCTGCATGGCAGTATGGCGCCGTCATGAAAACGGGCTGGCGCAGATTGAAGGTTCAACTTGGATAATTTACGGTGCGCCTGGTGCGGGCAAGTCATCGGTTCTGAAGTATCTGCGGTACGCCTGGCAGCAGGGCGCATACATGACATTGGATGCGGCCGGCCGCGAGCGGTCTGGACCGACTCCGACGCTGATGCACTTCGGCAGCGCCGAAGCATATCTGCTCGAAGAGTTCTTTGAAAAACTGGTGGATGTAGTAA
>CAZYSR010000321.1:0-3726 GCA_964649525.1 uncultured Gammaproteobacteria bacterium | reverse complement strand
AGATCAGCCAATTCCAACTACTGCTGAAGGTTGACGGGTAATGACTGCTGATCATAATGAACAACACTGGTAACGTCAGATAATTGTTGTGCCGGGAGCGGGTTAGTCCTGCCCTACCAAGTGCCGCATCCCGTTCAGCACCTGTTTGCATGGCCCGAACCAGTGATTTTTGTGAAGGAACAATCACTGCCATCACATTCAGCACCATGACGGTACCAATGGCCGAACCCACATGGATATATGCACCGCGCCCACTAAACGTATTACACAGAAGAATCGTCAGAAGACAAAAGTAAGTAAATATGATCAGAGCAAGAAGCAAATGCCGTTCGGCAAAGGCCGATCGGCACATCAGATCGTAAAAAATCCAAGAGATTGCCAATGTCGCAATTCCGATCGTTATTCCCTGCCAGGGAGCAAGTTGAGCGACTGACTGATCCAGCAAGTAAACGTTGGCATTCCCATAGAAGATCAAAACCAGCAATGCCAGGCCCGTAAACCACGTGAAATAAGCCTCCCACTTGAACCAATGGAGTTGAGCAGGCAATTCATCCGGGGCAACCTCGTACTTTTGAACGTGGTAAAAGCCACCGCCATGTATTGCCCAGAGATCCCCTTCAATGGAGGGGTTTACCGACTGCTGTCGCATGAGTCGGTTTTCGAGCCAATTGAAATAGAACGACGCACCGATCCATGCGATGCCAACTGTCAGATGGGCCCAGCGTAACGACAGTTCAAGCCATTCTTGGAGGTGGACTTCAATCATCGAGATTTGATTGAGTTTCCTGATTGATTAGCCAGGAGCGAATTCCATTCGCTCTAATTTAATTTTTTCGGATTGACACAAATCGCGTGAGAATTATAGTAACGAACTGATTGCCGAGATGTTGGCCGTTAGTTCTATTGGTCTACTTTAGCTAGTTGATAACACTCCATTTCACTCGCTATAACTCGATTCGATGACTGATCTCCTTCGAGTCCGATCAGCACAATATATCCACCAGATCGACTCACATGTCTCCTGAACTTGATCTTATGCGGAAACCTTGTTGTTTCGCACTTCTGATTGCGAAAGAAAGATGATGGCAAGCACAATTAGTAATGAACCAAATATTGTCCAAAAATCCGGAAACTCTTGGAACACTAGCAACCCTATGATTGCAGCCCAGACAAGCCTGGTACAGTTCACTGGAAGAACGACCGTCGCATCATACATCTTTAACGATTTTGTCATGCCGGTATGGCCAATTGTCCAACACAATCCAATCAGAATTACTTTGATTAATTGCTCAGTCGACATCGGCGTCCAGACAGAAATGGCAAAAAATGAAGACACCAAGCTTGTTACCAAGAGTGACCAGGTGATGATTACAACTGGTGATTCCGTTCGGGCGAGTACTTTGGCAACAACCAGTGCGAATCCCCACATGAGTGAAGACAAGAGGACAGCATAAGCTCCCAGCGAGGCTTCAATGTATCCCGGGCGAAGAATCGCAATAATCCCAACAAAAGTAACAATCACACTGATCCAACGGTGAAAATTCATAATTTCTCGCAGCAAAAGGACTGACAGAATCACTGCGAAAACAATGCCGACAAAACTGAGAGATGTTGCTTCAACGAGCGGTGTCAACGTCAATCCAAAGAAAAACATCAGGTTTGCAGCAGCGACCACTGTCCCCCGCAAAACAAGCAGCTTTTTACGCTGAGATTTGAACTGATGCTGCTTTCTGAATGCTGAAAAAACAGCGAGTGAGACTAACCCGACAACGCTATTGATAAAAGTGATCTGAAAACTGTGAATGTCCTGTCCAAGATGGCGCACGAGCGCCTGCATGGTGGCAAGAAACAATGTCGAAGTCGCCATCAGCAGGATCGCGCCGATGGCTGGTGGAATTCGATTCACGTACTTAGAAGAGGTAACACACGACCGACACAACGCGTGTCAGAAAGACTGCGGGATGAAACAGATTTGTTACGAACGTACTACTCTGCGCTCAAGACCAAAGCATCTTGTGCGTTCCAACACACGTTAACCGGTGAATTGATTTCCAAAGGAACTTGATCGGGCCGCTGTTCCACCAGAAATGGCTTGCCTGCTCCAACATCAACAAATACATCCAGCAGATTACCGGAAAATGTAGAACTGATGACTTTCCCCGGAATATGATTGTCATACCTGTCTTCGTGTCCTGACCTGCCGATCGCAAGCTTTTCCGGTCGAATGCCAACGCATAGAGATTTCGACAGCACTTCGGTCGCAATTTTTGCACGAATTTTCACGTCATTGAGGATCTTCAGATCTGCGATCCCTTCTGATTTGCCCAACAGTTCTGCATCAAGCAGATTGATGCGTCCGACGAAATCGGCCACAAAAGAACTTTGCGGAAAGTTATAGATTTCCCGAGCGGTCCCTACCTGTTCAATCTCACCATTCCTCATCACGGCAATTCGGTCAGACATGTTCATTGCTTCCGTCTGATCATGAGTGACGAAAACAGTTGTAATTTGCAGTTCCTGTTGAATTCTCCGCAATTCCAACTGCATGGCTTCCCTAAGCTTAAGGTCCAAAGCGCCTAGAGGTTCGTCCATCAGTAAGACTTTTGGTGGATATGCTACGGCACGTGCAACTGAAATTCGTTGTGCCTGTCCGCCACTCAGTTCTGAGGGATAGCGTTCTTCCACGCCAGGCAAACGCACCAGCTCGAGTAGTTCCACTACCCTGTCATTGATTTTCTCCTTTGGGGTGCGTCTTTCACGCAGAGGAAAGGCAATGTTCTCTTTAATGGTGAGATGTGGAAAAAGCGCATAGTCCTGAAAGACCATTCCGATTTCCCTTTTCTGCGGAGGGAGATTCGTGATGTCCTGATCACCCAGAAGAATCTGTCCCTGATCTGGATCATTGAATCCCGCAATTAGCCGGAGCGTGGTTGTTTTACCGCAACCAGAAGGACCGAGGAGGGTGATGAATTCACCCTCCTCTATATCCAAACTAATGGTCTTTAGAGCGACTACGCTGCCAAATCTCTTGGTAACATTCCGCAGAGCAACGCGCTGTGACATTGTTGGCGATCAGTGAAATTTATCGCACTACAGATTATTACTGAGCTATTGCTCTGTTCCACTGGTCGGTCCAGTCTGAAATGATGACCTTTGAATAGTCGACTCTCAGCTGGTTGGCAACCTTTTCGGGATCCAGTACGATCATTTCCGCTACAAGCGGGTCTTCCGCCATGGCTTCAAAAACGCTCTGATTAACGGGAACCAAACCGGTTTTTGTGGCCATCTTCAGTTGATAATCAGAACTGATGAACTGATTAATGTACCATTGGGCAGCTTCAGCATTCTTGCTGTTTTTCATTACTCCCCACCAGCCTTCTGAGGAGACGCCAACAAGCTCGTCATTGATTCGTGGATGGACGGTAGTCACATTCTGGCCGGCGAGTCTTTTTGTGCGCAAACACCAGCCTGCATGAACGACTGAAGCAATGATGTCGCCTGACTCAAATTGTGCCATCGTCTCGCCACCACGGGCCCAAAACTTCAATACATTCATTTGCTTAACAAGATTCAGACCTGGCTCAATGTTAGTTTCGTCGCCACCTTCAGCAAAAGTTACTCCAGCCAGACCGGGAAGACCGCCACCTGAATTGATGTCAGGAAACTGGATCCGTCCGGCAAGTTTTGGATGCACAAGATCACGATAGGTTGTAGGTACTGGAATCC
>CAZYSR010000320.1:0-2342 GCA_964649525.1 uncultured Gammaproteobacteria bacterium | reverse complement strand
TCTCTTCTTCCATGTTCCAGATCATTTCGAGAATTTCTTCCCTAGTTTCAACGAATTTGTCATCGTTTTTGATTTCTCGCGGGTCGCCGGTAAGACCCATCTCTGAAAATGGCAGTCGATATTCTTTGTGCAGTCTTCCCGGCCTGGGAGCCATCACAAACAAACGTTCCCCTAACAGCAACGCTTCTTCGACTGAATGTGTGATGATCATGATGGTTTTGCCCGTCTCCTTCCAGATTTTCAGCACCAGCGACTGCATCTTTTCTCGCGTCAGTGCATCTAGCGCTCCCAACGGCTCGTCCATCAGGATGAGATCTGGATTATTGATCAGACAGCGCGCCAAGGCTACCCTCTGCTGCATGCCACCTGACAACTGATAAGTAGGCGTATCACCAAATCCCTGAAGTCCGACGATTTCAAGCCACTCTTCAACTTTTTCGACAATTTCACTTTGTTCAGCATTTTTCATGCGAAGTCCAAAATTGACGTTGTCGGCTACCGTCAGCCATTCAAACAGCGCACCTTGTTGAAACACCATCCCTCGGTCTACACCCGGTTTTTCGATGATGTTTCCACCTAGGGTGATGCTGCCACCGGTGGGATGCAAAAAGCCGGCGATGATATTGAGCAAAGTAGTTTTTCCGCATCCTGATGGTCCAAGAACAGCGAGCATTTCGCCCTTTTTGAGGGTGAAATTGACATCCTTTAGCGCATGAACTGCAGTCTCGTCCGGTAAGGAGAAGACCATGTCGAGATTTGTTGCCACCAAGTCACTCATCTTCTTATTTCGTAAGCTTTGAACTTGTGGGCAGAAAGAGTTGGGTAACGATGCAACAGGAGTCAGACCGGGAGGGTCTGACTCCTGTTGGCTTAATTGTGATTACTGCAGGAAAGAAGTATCTACGACTGCACTGTAATCATCAAGTGCGGGATTTTCCGGAGTGGCGAAGGCTCCACCAACGACAGCGATGGCTACATCTGCCAAACCGCCTTCATTGAAGTAGTTTGCCAGCTGTTCTTCCGCAGTGGGGAAGTACATTTCTGACATCTGGTTGGTTGCCATCTCAACGCTGAGACCGGCGTCCATTGCAATCACATCAATCTTGGATTGATCGGCTGCAAATGTCTTGTTCGCTTCATCCGTCACACTCAGGAATGTTCTCAGCTGATCTGGATTTTCCTGAGCGAATGTCTCCGTTACAGAAATAACGTCAAAGCTGATGATTCCAGCAGCTTCTTTGTCTTCCGGTGACAGCAGTGGTTCGCCGACCTCATACATTTTGGCCATTGAATCAGCGCCGAATCCGCAAGCCATAGAGACTGCCCCGTCAGCAAGTGAAACGGCCGCATCCGCAGGAACCTGGTCGACAACATTGATTTTGTCAACATCTACATCAAGTGCGCGCATCATCATTCGGAAGCTATAGTCTGCCATTGTTGCAACTGGCACCGCGACAGACTTTCCTTCAAGTTCTGTCGCATTGGTTTTGTCAATACCTTCACCTTCACGTACTACGCAATCATTGGCGGGATACTGAACGGCAATCGCAACGAGTTTGATTGGCGCATTAGCGTTGACAGCATTGATGAAAGGAGCGAGACCTTGGCTGTAGGAAATGTCGATATCTCCAGCAAGCATCGCTTCTGTCATCTGCGTCCCTGCGTCGAAGTTGGTCCAGTTTACGGGAACGCCCAAAGCGTCGTCATATAACTTTTCAACTTTTGCAACCTGGTTTGGTGTCGCCCATTCCAGAAAGAATGCAACGTTGACCTCATCGGCAGCTTGAGCTGCTCCGGTGAAAATAAACGTAGCAACTGCAGCAAATAGAGTTTTTTTCATGTTCAATCTCCATAGTCTTGGTTGTGAGTTCAAGTAAATTAGGCAGAAAACACCATTCACTTCTGCCAGCAAACAGTCTAACTTACAAGGTAAATCAATTTAGTAAGATTGGAGACCTCTCTTGGTTGACTGATATCAATGAGTATATTTGGTTTTTCCCGCAAGCGAAGCCCAATAACCGCCTGATCGAGTCGACTCAGTATTTGTAGCAAGTGAGAATGCTGGGAATACTGTAACTGGAGCTGGGTGTACTACCCTACCAGACGTTTGTCGAGGAGTTGTCACAACAAAGCCGATGCGGCTGAAATGACTATCCGGTGAATGCTATATTTCGGCTGCTGGACTCAGGCATCGTTCTGTAGCCCTAATTGAGGCGAATTTTCTACGCAACCTTCACAGCAATTCACTTTTGGCCAATGTCTGCGGTTTCGACCCACTGCAGTTCCAGCAGCACTCAAAGCGAAAGTGTTAGCAAACCTGCGATGGTTACTTACTCTATGAA
>CAZYSR010000319.1:0-5011 GCA_964649525.1 uncultured Gammaproteobacteria bacterium | reverse complement strand
TCTTTGCTACCGACCTCTTCGTCGACAATTCCAATGACGAGTGCGTCGATTACAGCATCACCTGACTCGAACCACCCTTTCGCCACTGAACCTTGAGTGATCAGAACCTGTTCACCGGTACCGGCTCCAAGCGGATCGTAAGCTAAAACTCTTTCCGACACTTTCCCTTCTTCGATCAGGTCGATCTCCAAAAGTGCTCCATTTGGCAATTCATCCAGTTTGCGAGTTGCCCAGATTTTTCCCATTACCGTTCCTACTTTCATGGCTATAGCCTCACAATTTGAAGTTTCAGTCGTCGCGCACGATCTCGTGCGAGTGGAGTCAAAATGACATTCCTGCTGACCTCAATACACGAATGGTTCTTGGCAAGTGCCAAGACCTTTGATTCAGTTAACACGCCCGTCTCAATTCGTCCGGTGGATTCTGTTTCATTTTCTAGTTTGCCATTTGATTCAGAATTCCTGTTGCTCCGACCCGAAGGGGCATTAGAACCATTCCGATTACCAGCATCGGATGTTCGGAACTTCATACGCCCCGAACGAATGAGTCCGGCAACATTCTGGTCCTGCATACACTTTGCCAGGTCGACGGCAAACTCATTAAGCTTTCGTTCATTGCTGAGATCAATGGCAACAGGTGATTTGCAATTCCCTTTGGCAGACTCCAGTATCTGTTTCATCAACTCGCAATTGGGCGCTACAGGTTCAGGTTTATGTTTTTTGCCCGCTGGTGGCAGTGCTTCAAGCAGCGCTTCTCGAACTGCAAGACGTAATTCCTCTCTAGAAAATCCCGACTCACTGACGGCACTACATCCTTGCTTCCAATGCTTCTTCTGCTGCTCGGGCTGCCGCCCTTACGTCACTTTCCGGACCACTCAGATAAACCCGTCCGGTGGCACCAATCATTCGGTAGTCAACCACTTTGATATCAGCTGCTTTCTCAGCCTCGTTCACTGCCAGTATGCTGTATGAAGCTGGCTGCATTTCGAATACAAACAGCGATTCACCTGGTAAAACCATGGATCCCAGCTTGTTTCGATTGATTAGGAATGCGTGATAGTCATCAACCCGCTTGACAATTGTTGAAGCCAGAATCTCAGGCGGCATAGCGTCACTCGGTGCAGCATCCAGCATATCAAGTACGGCTTCGCCACCCGCGATTACATCGGCAGTCAATTCCGAGTGAAACTCCAGATAACCAAACTGACGTTCTACAACAAGAATCCCGGGCTTAACATTGACATTCTTCAGTGCGATGTCGGTAATTCTTTCAATGTGCAGGCCTGGAACAACCTCAATAATCATTGCGGCCATGTCAGTTTTGGGCAAATAGCCGCGAATCCAACTTCCCAGATAGCACATCGTTTTAGGCTGCATCTGGTCAATAAATATGTAGGATCGGATATCCGCCATTAGTAGCGAGTCTCCTGAACGAGATGCAGTGAACGAATCTCTTCAAGAATGATCTTGTGAATCTCTGCTCTTAGATCTTCACCAGTCAGTGCATTGTTCCCGTGTGAATGCAAACCAGATGTTTGTGAGTCGAAGCCATCCGCGAACGAGTAATCGATTACCTCATTCGGGTGACGTACTGTTGGGGTTGGCTGTGATTCAATGAGTTCGTATTCATTCATGTCAATTTCAGATTCTTTACTGAACGCAATCTTTGACCACTGAATCAGATGGTGAGGGCCAACATTATCAGCAACCGAACTCCTGCCAAAAAATCCAGTTCCGACAGTCATCGTCGGTGCTAAATTGGTATCAAATCCTGAAGCACCGGTACTGCAAGGAGCATTAACGGGAGTTCTCAGAACTGCAAGTTCAGCTCCAAACCGGAGTATCATCTGTGGGTCTTTGCAGTGAATGGCTGCCGAATGGCCACTGCCCATTTTGCGGGTCATGGCATTACAGGATTTCATTGCAGCGTCGCGCCCAGCTACTTCGTAGAATCCGAGCACTGGGCAAAGTTTCTCCCGGCTCAGGACATAGTCGTCTCCAATCCGTTCCAGATTCACCAGAAGCACTCGCGTATTTTGTGGCACCCGAATTCTGGCCCGTTCTGCAATCCATTCCGCAGATTGACCAATCACAGTAGTATCAAACCTTCCCTCTGGGAAAAGAACTTCGGACAGTCGGTCGCGTTCTTCGTCAGTGCACAAATAACAACCTTCTTTTTTAAGTGCAATGACCAAGTCACTACTGATGTCTTTGTGTGCAATGACTGCGGATTCGTTAGTGCAAAGAACGCTGTTATCAAATGCTTTGCTGTTTGCTATGCACTTGGCCGCTAATTCAATATCAGCAGTTTTGTCGACATAGGCGGGGCAATTGCCGGGTCCGACACCGAGTGCCGGATTGCCGGAACTATAGGCAGCCCTAACCATGGGTGTTCCGCCGGTTGCAAGAATGACATCAATACCATCTGAGTTCATGATGCCGTTAATGACCTCCAGGGTCGGATTTTCCACTACCTGAACAACACCATCAGGCGCACCTGCTTTCTCTGCGGCCTCAGCAATTTTAAGTGCCGCATCCGAGCAGCATTCGCGAGCGGCCGGGTGCGGACTGATCACAATTGCATTACGTGTCATTAACGCGAGCAATGCTTTAAAAAACACGGAACACACTGGGTTGGTTGAAGGTGTTAAGGCAAATATCACTCCCGCGGGTCGGGGAATTTCAATGACCTTGCGTTTGTGGTCAACCCGATGACGAGTGAAATCATGATTTTTGTAGTACTCATAAATTCCCTCGCTGCACAGCCGATTTTTAATTTCTTTGTGATCAGCGTTGCCGAAACCGGTTTCTTCTACGGTCCAGTCGGCGTAGTATCTGGCAGATTCTGCACCGACTTCAGCAACAGCTTTGACAATTCGCATGACATCGTCGTGGCGAAAGTTGGCGTAAACACTCCCAGCCCAGCGCGCACGATTTACGACTCTGGTCGCTTGAAAAATTGGGGTTGGTTGTGAATGTATTGGCATATCTTCCAAAAATAATGAACACAATTCGGCTTTGTAGCACAGAATTCTATAGTCCTGTATTGACGGCGGTCTTGACAGTTCAAACCAAATTGTTGACTTCTGAACGCGAAAAGCCGACTACTCATACACCATTCTCCAAATTGAGGTCAATTGGAGAAGAATTACAAAAAATGTAAATTTAGACTTGAAATTTTATAAATTGTCATTATTGACAAATTATAATTCCACGCGAAATTCAATCAAAATTTTGAGGTCTATATGCCACGTCCAAGTCTCAAAGAAATTCGCTCTGAACAAATTCTGGTAGCTTATGCGAAGTGCATCTACCAATTCGGATTTGAAGGGGCAACACAAGAGAAGATTGCCAAAGAAGCAGGTATCAAGCGCTCAATCATTCGCCACTATCTGGGAAATCGAGAAGACATGATTGGCGCACTCATTGACTATGCTGATAAGAAATTTGATGAAGAAGTTTGCGAGCTCATGCAAGCACTTCCGGATAAGAAGCGTGTTGATGCGCTGATTGACATACTTTTTGATCCACGTTATGCATCCGATGAAAATTCTGCCGTGATGCTGCAAGTCCTTGTATTGGTGTCTGGCAAATACCCTGAAATCGGAACAAAAATTGTCGACTGGAGCAATACTCTGATTGGTTCCGTTCAATCTGAGTTGCGGAAAACGTATCCAAACGCTTCAGAAGATCAGATTTTTCAGGTCGCCTTTGGAGTCGTTGCGCTTTGCTTCAACATTGATTCATTCAGTCAGATTTCAATACCTCAAGAATGGTGGAGCACCTCTAAAAACGCCGCCTATAGACTTGTCTCAACTCTAAACTAAAAATTATGGAAATTCTTCGTCAAACATTTACCGAATACCAAATTTACGGCTTCAGTACGTTGCTCGAAAACTGGATGTATGTCATATCAGGTGGATTGCTCTTTATCGAAATCCTGAAATTTCTGTTCAAGAAACTGATGAACTGGAAGCTTGCTGGTGATGGAATTACCAATTTCGTCACCTATGTTGCCTTTGTACTCCTGTACTACATAGCGCTTGGTTCAGTTTTCATAACAGTTTACTATTCCACTTCTTACTATGCGATTGCCACCATACCCGTAACTACCTGGTCGGTCGTTCTTTGTATTGTGCTCGCTGATTTCGCTTACTATTGCGAACATCGTTTTTCACACAGAACGGGAATTGGATGGTCATCTCACACGGTGCACCACAGCTCGCCTTATTTCAACATCACAGTGGCTTACAGATTTGGTCCGCTTGATGGTCTGATTCCAATCGCATTTCACCTGCCGTTGATACTTGTAGGATTTCACCCTGCCCTGGTTTTCGTCGCTGAAGCGATTGTTCTGCTTTACCAAACCCCACTCCACACTGAATTAGTTGGCAAACTGCCTAAGCCAATTGAATGGATTTTCAACACACCATCACACCACAGAGTTCACCACGGCAGGAATGCTCAGTACATTGACAAGAACTATGGGGGGATTTTCATCATTTGGGACCGAATGCTTGGAACATTCGAAGAAGAAATTGAAAAAGTTGAGTATGGGATTTCAGACCCAATCAACTCCGTGAATCCGCTAGTTGTCTGGTTTCACGGTCTAGCTAGACTAATCAGAAAAATGGCATCTGCCAAGCACGTCGGTGACGCTCTGAACTATTTGATCAAACCACCGAGTTGGACGCCAGAAAAGTTTGACAAAACCGTCGCGATCAAATCAGATTCTTAGTTTGAGGAAGATTCGGAGCTTCGTCCAAGCAGATAGACCTCACTGATTGCAACGGTCAAGGTGGCAAAGTCGATTTTTGTGATGGACTTCATTTCAGAGATGATGTTTGCCAACATTCGACATCCAACCCTGTTTGACTCCATCCACATATTAACTGCCTGTTGAGGGCTGTCGGTTCTGGCCTGCTTCACCGCATCACTTGTAATTGCATGCTGGTGGGCATGAATGTCGTCACTCAATCTGGATTTGGCGAGGCCATGCCACTGATTTTCAA
>CAZYSR010000318.1:0-1909 GCA_964649525.1 uncultured Gammaproteobacteria bacterium | reverse complement strand
GATGTTCGAAAAAACCTTCAACCTGAGCATGGGTCGCCATGATTTCAGAATCGTCAAATTCTGAGCCTGAAGGGGTACCCGTTTTATCGGCTCCTCCGTTTTCTATTGCCAAACGCAGCTCATAGAGGAGAATGATCACTGCAGCTGCCAGATTGATGGAAGGAGAGCGATCATCAACCGGAATTCGAACCAAAAGATCGCACTGATCAATGTGTCGATTGGACAATCCTGTTCTTTCAGGTCCAAACAATATTGCGATCTTTTGAGACTGGCCTACCGCATCCGCTACTCTTTGCATCGCCTGCCGAGGATCTTGGCTAGGCCACCCAATTGTGCGAACCCTCGCACTGGTACCGACTACAAATGAGCATTCATCAATCGCGTCGGCCAGTGATTCGGAAACCCTTGCATTTACCAAGATCCCCTCATTACCAGAAGCGCGCACACGCGCTTCTTCAACCAAATGATCAACAGGACGAACCAGGCAAAGATTCTCAAACCCCATGTTGCCCATAGCACGGGCGACTGACCCGATATTTCCGGGATGAGACGGCTCAACCAATACAACTCGAACAGTCATGAAATTGTAAGGTGACCAATTGAGTCAAAGAGCTATCTCAAAATAAATGGATTTGGCATCTCCGTTGCCGTTGAAAGCCAGACGCTTTTCACTTGCAGATAATCACGTATCGCTGCTATTCCGCTTTCTCGACCTAAGCCACTTCGTTTCATACCGCCAAAAGGCATCATGTAACTGAAAGCCCGGTAGGTGTTAACCCAAACCGTCCCCGCTTTGAGAGCTTTGGTGAATCGCATAGCTCGCCTAATATCTTTGGTCCAAACCCCAGCTGCCAGTCCATAGACAACATCGTTTCCAATCTTGATTGCCTCTTCTTCATCTTTGAATTTCAGCACCGAAAGCACTGGACCAAAGATTTCTTCCTGAGCAATACGCATGTCGTTAGAAACATTGGTAAAGATTGTCGGTTCCACAAACTGATTCGCATCTGCACCCGGAACCTTACAGGCTGAGCCGCCAAACACCAACTCTGCGCCTTCCTGCTTAGCAATGTCAATATAGGAAAGTACCTTTTCGTATTGCTGAGGGGTTGTCACTGGTCCGATGTGTGTACCCGCATCCATTGGATTCCCCAATTTTGCAGATTTGGCCAAATCAAGCAGTCTTTCCATGAACTCGTCGTGAATGCTTTCCTGAACCAAAAGCCGTGAACCCGCCACACAAGTTTGGCCGGTTGCCCCGAAAATTCCCGCTACAGCACCTTTCGCCGCCATGTCAAGATCAGCGTCTTCAAAGACAATGTTTGGTGATTTTCCACCCAACTCCAACGAAACATGTTTGATGTTTTTTGCAGCGCTTTCATAAATTTTTTGCCCGGATAAATCTGATCCGGTGAAAGTTATTTTTGAAACATCCGGGTGACTCACCAGACTGGCGCCGACATCCGCTCCATAACCACTAATAACATTGAATACTCCGTCGGGAAAGCCAGCCTCCTTTACAAGACTTGCGTACTCAAGTGAACTCGCCGAGGTGAACTCTGAAGGTTTAACTACGACGGTGTTTCCGGCTGCCAGTGCAGGTGCACACTTCCAGGCAATGAACAGCAGCGGTGAATTCCAGGCAGTAATTGCGGCGACTACGCCCAGTGGTTCATACATGGTGTAGGAAAAAGCGTCTTTTTTGTCGATCGGAACAATTGAGCCTTCAATTTTGTCTGCTAAACCACCGAAGTAATACCACCACTCGGGGTGATACACCATCTGTGCTTTCATTTCAGAAAAGAGCTTACCGTTGTCTTTGACTTCAAGCGCTGCCAATCGATCTGCATTGTCCGCCACAAGGTCACCAAGTTTTCGCATGAGCTTACCACGGGCACTAGCACTAAGG
>CAZYSR010000317.1:0-3989 GCA_964649525.1 uncultured Gammaproteobacteria bacterium | reverse complement strand
GACCGCGCTTTCAGTGCATTCTCCAGTTGGGTGACAAATCCGTCTTCTACAGGTAGACCGTAGCCTGCAATCAGGCTGTCACCAATTGCGACCAGACGGATGGCGCTACCGTAGCTGGTATTGCACAAAAGGAGCGCTAATAGCAATCCAACAATGATTTTGTATGAATTAGGCAGGACCACAGTCAAATTGTATTTTTCAATATGTACAAGATGAGATGTGTTCTCAAAAGTGGGTCTCAAACACACCAATTACAGGTTCTTGAATTGAAAGAGGAACCTAGTGACACTCATATTTTGTCATTTTAACGTTCGGATTTCTCTTATACGTGAGACATTGGAGTCTCAAAATAGGGATGACTATCGGTATTAAAAACGATTGGTCTGTTGTCGTCATTTTGGCTTGTGAAGTGGTTTTGCAAGAAATTTCTCGAAGAGTGTGCATGTTCAGCAGTCTGACTTCATAATTGGTACTCAAATTTTCTATTCGATTGTTTTAATTAAGATAAAGTGAGCAAGAGTTCATTGTAGAGTGACCAGAAAACAGGTGCGGTCCCGCCCCTTTGGCTCGCTGGCCAGTGGGCTAAGACCGCACCGCAGTTTACAGCAAATTTAGCGGATCATCTTAACGGTTCCGCGTTAGCCTCCTTTAGGCGTTAGGAATTTGATTCCGATTCGCCAACAACAATCGTAGTTTCGCGTGAAACCTCATCACCGTAGTCTTCCGCCAGCCAATTTTTGAAGGACCAGACCATGATGATCAAAACACCCATCAAGGGCAATGCAACCACAATCGATGCGGTTTGCAGTGGTTTAAGACCACCCAGATACATCAGACTTAGTGAAACACCGGCAAGAACAAACGCCCAGAAAAGACGATGCCAGCGAGCAGGTTCCTGCATTTCGCCTTGCTGCTCTTCGGTTGCAACCGAAGCCAGTGTGAACGCAGATGAATCCAGCGTTGTTGCACCAAAAATAAATGCCAGCACCACAAATACAATCAGTACGATGATGCCCAAAGGCAGTGCTGTGATGGTTGCAACAATCGCCTCAGGTGCACCGGTATTTGACAGAATCTCCGAAATTGGCACGATACCGTTCAAGTCGAAGAACATGCTGGTATTGCCGAGAATTGCAAAGAACACCCAACAACCCATGGTTCCACCGACAACTTCTGCAACGATCAACTGGCGAATGGTTCGGCCACGCGAAATTCGGGCAACAAACAATCCCATAAAAGGCGCATATGCGATCCACCACGCCCAGTAGAAGATTGTCCAGCCCTCCGGAAAGCCGCCTTTTTCGATTGGATCCATCCAGAAGCTCATTTGGACAAAGTTCTGAATCAGCAGTCCGACGCTGTTGGTGAATGTACTGATCATAAATACAGTCGGGCCAAACAGGAATGTAAAGCCAAGTACTGCAACAATCAGAATCAGATTTAAGTCACTCAGGCGTTTGATGCCTTTCTCCAGTCCAGAGTACACACTAGCGCCAAAAATGATTGCCCAAATAATGACTACAACCACATCGACCAGGAATGTGCGTTCAACGTTGAAAAGCTCAGACAGACCTGCCGACAGCATTGGTGTTCCAAGTCCCATCGATGTTCCGACACCTCCGATGAGTCCGAACATGAACAAAATGTCAATGACTTTACCAATCAGACCGTTTGCAGCTCGCTTACCGATCAGACCCTCACAAGCTGCGGAAAGCCGTAGCACCGAACGTTTTCGGTTCCACAGAAGGTAGGCCAAGGGCAGCGTTGGGATGCAGTAGACTGCCCACGCGGTAAAGCCCCAGTGAAACATTCCGTACATTGCTGCGAATTCAGCTGCTTTTGCTGTTTTCGGCTCAATACCTAGTGGCGGACCACTATAGTAGTACGCCCATTCGATCGTACCCCAATAGAGCACAGAAGCACCAATTCCAGCGCAGAACAGCATGGCGATCCAGCTGGGTAGTGCAAACTCCGGTTCTGCGTCCGGCCCGCCAAACTTAACGTGGGCAAATCTTCCCATGGCAAAGTAAACCAAAATACCGAACGCGGCGATGGTAAACCATAGGTATGCCCACCCAACCTTGTTCGTGGTAATACTCAGTAGTTTGCCTAAAAACTGTTGCCCGGCTTCGGGCGCAATAATTAATGGAACAACGAGTCCCGCAATAACAATCAGCGAGACCCAGAATATTGTTTTATCTAATTTTGGACCATTCATAGGTTTATCCTCGTGATGTTAGAAGCGGACCTGCCGTTCGATTTCTTCGGGCTTCGGTGTGAGCCATTTTTCGAAGCTGGCATTGATGTGTTCCATATTCTGAGCCCACCATTCTGAGTCTACTTTGAAAGCTGTGTCAAGATTCGACGTGGGTAAATATGGTTTGACAGCATCTTCAATCAGCGATTGCGCTGAATTTCGGACGGGTCCATAAGAAATATGCTTTGTCTGATTCGCCATGTTCTCGGTTTGCATGGCAAACTTTATGAAGTCTTTGGCATTCTCAATGCGCGGCGAACCTCTGGGTATTGCCCAGAATTCAACTTCGATCATCTGTCTGTCCCAAATGATGCCAAGTGGTTGACCTTGATCTACAATAGGCCCATACAGACGGCCGTTCCAGGCAGTGCTCATTGAGACACGGCCTGATAAGAGCATCTCTGCTGGTTCTCCACCTCCGCTCCACCAGACAATATGAGGCTTGAGTACAGAGGCGATATCAAGTGCGTAGTCAACACCCTGTGGTGTAGATAATACGGAATAGACATCCGCGGGAGCAACACCATCAGAAATCAACGCCCACTCCAGCAAACCAGCCGGTGATCGTCTTAAGCCACGGTTTCCCGGAAACTTATCAACATTGAAAAAGTCGCTTACGGTACTAGGCTTTTCTCCATCGAATGCATTCTCGTTGTAGCCGATCACCGTAGACCAGATTACGCTTGGATAGCCACAGTCGTACATGTAGTCTTGTGGAATGTCTTCACTAGCTGGTGTTCCGTCTGCCCCATTTTCGATCAGTGATAAATCAGTCGGTTCGAGCAAACCGGCATTGCAGGCATTGATCAGATTTGCCAATTCAATGTCGACAACATCCCAGATGACATTTGCTGATTCGACTTGACTTTTGATTTCGTCAAGCCCACCGCCATAGTCAATCATGTTGGCTACCTTCCCAGTAGCAGCCTCCCAGGGTCTGACATAAGCCAGCATTTGGCTTTTTGTGTAGGCACCACCATAGCTGACTACGTTAACCGTTGATTCGTAGGGATTCGAATGCCCCAATGCCGAACTTGAGAGTCCTATAAAGAACAGGTAAACTGCTGCATAAAGCAGAAATCGGCTTCGGAGAAATTCAGGTGGATTTAGCCACATAATTACCTCCTCATCTAGTAAATAGATGCAAATTGAGTAATGTCCGGTATCGTTTTAATGAAGAATGCTGCAACGGTCTGCAACAGTGTCAGTATGAAGTTGTGAGTGTTCACATTTCCGGACTAATTAAAGTTATTTCCTTTATAGCAGATAAAACTCTTGTTTATTTCATTCCAATCCGTATATTGATTGAATACTCAGTTTGCAGGACAGAATCACTGTCCAGTCAGATTACCTGCTTGCAAAATAAAAATTAATCAGCATGGCTGTTCTTCGCCAGAGAGGTCAAAAATAATGCAAAATTCCGCTGAAAGCATCGTATCTCTGAATGAGGTTTGGTTGGTGCTTGAAAGCCAGGCTGGTCCTGTAGAAATCCTTCGCGGTGTTGATTTGGATGTTAAGGCTGGTGAAAGTGTCTGTATTTCCGGTCCATCTGGTGCCGGCAAGACAAGCCTGATGATGATCATAGGAGGTTTGGAGAGAGCCACCCGGGGTGATGCCGTAGTGGCAGGTCACGATCTTGGTCGTCTGAACGAGGATACGCTGGCGAAGTATCGGCGCGATCGCATCGGTATCGTATTTCAGTCGTTTCACCTGATCCCAACCATGACTGCAC
>CAZYSR010000316.1:0-4045 GCA_964649525.1 uncultured Gammaproteobacteria bacterium | reverse complement strand
AAATGCCTCAGACCTGCTGCAGAATGAAGATGTAAAAGAGTTTTATCTCGGCGTAAGCGGTGAAAACCGAAAGAGCTTCCGAAACGTTAAACACTACCGGCGGCGAAAGCGCTGGCTGGCATAAGTTTATTCCCACAAGTTGATGACTTTTCAGTCTCAACCTTGATCATTTATGATCAATTGCGATTCAGGTCGGCGAACAATTCTGTAAATCCAGCGTCGCAACCCCCTCATGGCAACTGAATATTACGATTCCCTGGAAGTCCGTGATCCCGAGGTACGAGAGCAGGAACTGTTTGCAGCACTTCCGGGGCAACTAATTCACGCGGCATCCAAAGCACCTTTCTTTGGACAGCAACTAGCAGAAGTTGATCTTGAGTCGATCAATTCGCGTGAAGCATTGGCTACTCTGCCACTTGTCAGAAAATCTGATCTAAGTCAACTGCAAAAGGAGCAACCGCCGTTTGGAGGTTTGGCAGCGTATGATCCGGAGAATCTGGTGCGCATCTTTGCTTCACCAGGTCCGATTTATGAGCCTCAGACCAGTCGCCCGGATGGATGGCGTTTATGTCGGGCTCTATTCGCAGCCGGCATGCGCAAGGGTATGCTGGTTCATAATACCTTTTCCTATCATTTCTCACCGGCTGGTATGATGCTGGAAAGCGCCATCGGCGAGTTGGGCTGTGCGGTTTTTGCGGCGGGAGTCGGACAAACTGAATTACAGGTTCAAGCAATAGCAGCGCTGCGGCCTCAGGCCTATACAGGTACCCCTTCCTTTTTGAAGATCATTCTGGATGCTGGAGTTGAGTCGGGTGCTGATCTTTCTTCTCTGGAAAGGGGGTTGGTATCCGGTGAGGCATTACCTCCTTCACTTAGAGAAGATATCAGGAATCGAGGTGTTCAGTTGCTGCAAGCTTACGCGACAGCTGACGTTGGTTTGATTGCTTATGAATCAGAGGCTATGGAAGGATTGATTCTGGATGAAGGTGTGATTGTTGAAATTGTTCAACCGGGTACCGGCGATCCAGTCGCACCCGGTGAGGTCGGTGAAATTGTGGTTACCGTATTTAATCCCGACTATCCACTGGTTCGGTTTGCAACCGGAGACCTGTCTATGGTAATGGAAGGACAGAGCCCTTGTGGTCGAACTAACACGCGAATCAAGGGCTGGATGGGACGTGCTGATCAAACAACCAAAGTACGCGGTATGTTTGTGCAGCCGACACAAGTAGCTGAGATCGTGAGGCGGTTCCCAGAGGTCTCTAGAGCCAGGCTGGTTATAAGCAGCGAAAACCATCAGGATCAAATGCATTTGAAGTGTGAATCTGCTGATCATTCAGTAGAATTACAGCAAAAAATCGCCAAAGCAACCCGAGAAGTCTGTAAGCTACGAGCAGATGTCAGCTTTGAAGCACTTGGTTCGCTACCTAAAGATGGCGTTGTTATCCAGGATGACAGAACATACGACTGAAAATGTCGTATTGCTAACGAAAGGACTGTCCATTTCGTTAAAACCCATCTATATTAATTGCAGTTGGCCAATGTGGGCTGAGTAATAACAGGTCAAAATACATCAGATGCTTGTGTGTAGCATATTTGAGTTCAACAGCACCTGTATTGCGATCTAAATTAGTTATGCCTGCTGCATCTAAGCAGTTAGTGTAACCAAATTCATAATGAATCCTCGACTAGAGATGTTTCGTCGAGAATTTAGTGAAAAGATCGAAATCGCGATCCTCTGTCAATAGAGCAGTTACGCCATTACCTCGACAAACCGCAACAATTTGAGCATCGTGTACAAAATTGCCAGTTGCATTCACTTCTTTCATCGCAACAGTGAGGAGTGACAAGTAATCGGATGTCGGATAAAGTAACTTAAGACTGGGAGAAAGAAGCAACTGATTGAGAGCGATTATTGCCTCATCAACTGTGAACGGGTCATTGAATACCTTTCGGTGCGTAATTACGCGAAGAAATTCTCCTATACAAGGAATTGGTATACCCCAACGATTTGATGAATTGGCGAGACTGCGTATCTCAGTTTTTGCTCTTTCGTGATATTCTGACAACTGATTGTGTGCGTAAACCAATATATTTGTGTCAACTGCGATCAATTTTCATCTTCCATTAATTTGTAAAGCTTTTTCCTGTCACTCAATATGACATCCATATCTGGTCCACATTTTTTTGTCAATAGATTCAACTGAAATGGTTCATTCGGGGTGTTTGCCGCATCTAAATAATCGCGTACAGAAAACTCGATTAACTTAGTTAATGAAATTCCGTTTTTCAGAGCTTGTTTTTTCGCGGCTCGCATTAATTCAGGGTCTAGATAAAGTGTAGTTTTCATTATTGTCTCCAACCTCGTATGGCGATAACGCCATCACTAAGAGTCAAAATATTTTGTTCAATAATATCAATTAGATGAAAAATTGTTTCAAAATAAGGAAATATAATATGACAGAAATCTGTCATATTATATTGGTTCATATTACTGTTTGCGTCAATTTTTGGAGCGCTCATTAGAGTTCCGCTGAAAAATTGAAGTTGAGTCGACTATAGGTGCGGAGCAACTTAGGACAGTGTGAGAATCTGTTGCTAATGGCTTTCACCAGATACTTGCCCATCAATGGTTTAAGGACGTTAGTTGAATTTACCGCTCACACGGCTCACTACAGTGTGTCCTCTCCTTTATCCAATTACATACTCACAAAATCAGGGATTGAGTAGATTCTCCAAACTGTTGATTCAAGTGATAAATTAAAATTTCAGATAAGTACAGGTTGACTCGAATTCAGTGCGAAACTAACTGACGGCAAGTACAACTCTGTAGCCAATTTGCTTGCGCTCTGTTACATCAGCTTCAAGTGAATTTGTTTACCCAATTTAAAGCGTTCTAGATCAGATTGAATCCTCTAGCCTCAAATAGGAAACAAGCATCGCTTCGTACAGTGGCGATGCCAGCTAGTGCCAATCCGAGTGGCGACATTTTTGGTGGATGGATTATGTCACAGATGGATATTGCGGGCGGTATACATGCTTATGAAGTCGCCAAAGGGCGAGTTGCCACCGTCGCTGTCGATGCAATGACTTTTCATCTTCCGGTTTATGTAGGCGACGTTGTCAGTTGTTACTGCTCAACACTAAAAATCGGAACGACCTCAATTGCAGTTAAGGTTGAAACCTGGGTCAGTCGTCGTTCAAGCGGTGAGGTGGAAAAAGTTACAGAAGGACGTTTCACATTCGTTGCAATTGACCAAAACGGCCGACCAAGACCAGTACCGAAAAATGACGATGAGTGAAGCGACATCAGACCCGATGAGCCTGGCGGCACGGATTTCAAAAAAGGGTTTGCCTCCCGTACATAAATGGAATCCTGAATTTTGTGGTGATATTGATATACGAATCGCGCGTGACGGCACCTGGTTCTACATGGGTTCACCGATCGGTCGACAGCGATTGGTGCGGTTATTTTCGACTGTATTGCGCAAAGACGATGATGGCGAGCATTACCTGGTTACTCCTGTAGAAAAGCTTCGAATTCAAGTTGAAGATGCGCCGTTCCTAGTTGTTCAAGTCGATGAACAGGGACAGGGTGAGCATCAGAACCTGTATTTTCGGACCCGAACCGACGACATTATTCTTGCAGACGCAGATCATCGAATCTGGGTGGCGTTTACTGACGAAGGTGAGCCGTCACCCTATATTGAGGTGAGAGACGGATTGCAGGGGCTGATTGCTCGCAATGTCTACTATCAACTGGTGGAACTCGGGACTGAGCATGTCAGCGATACTGGTCAACACTTTGGAGTTTGGAGTGCGGGAGAGTTTTTTGTATTGGGAGATGTGGAATGATTGTTGACGATATTCAATCACTGCGGCGGATTCTGAAAGAAAATCGCACAATTGCAATGGTGGGTCTCTCTGAGCGCTGGTACAGACCGAGTAATTTCGCAGCAAAATATCTTCAGGAATATGGTTATCGAGTGATTCCGGTCAATCCCAATTACGAATCCATACTGGGTGAAAGGTGTTACCCTAGACT
>CAZYSR010000315.1:0-7314 GCA_964649525.1 uncultured Gammaproteobacteria bacterium | reverse complement strand
GGTCAGGAAGATGGATATGGATATCAAGCGAACGTTGATTCAACGAACGTAAGGCCCAGGTCAATTCACCCCTATCCGTTTCTTTATTTTGCCGGGCATATCCGGTCATACTGGAAATCATGACTTCAATGATGCTATAGTGAAACTCGACCTTTATGATGCTTCCATTCGATGCCAAAAACAATGGAGGCATGCTTACAAAAGTTTAAAACTGGTTTTGTCCAACCGGCCAACCATCGACGCCAGTAATTCTGTGGCGTGGGAGCCGTGGCTGAATTGTCAACTAACTTTCATTATGATTACTTTAAGCGCTAGAATTTTGCCATTTGAATGAGGGGAGATTCAGCAAACTGACTTGTGTCCGTTCGGCACCAAACGAGACAGAATCAGAAGGCTATTTGTGATTAAACGCTCAGGTATAACTGGCAATATTGCAATACTCCCAAACTATAATGCTGGATTTTGTTAATCTACCACAACCCGTGGTTTACGGGTAGCAAACTACCAGAATCAATCAACATTTTCCGGAGTCTTCAACAGGTTATGGACGAAAGTTTGGAAAACTATCACGCCGTCGCTTCGATGTCAGATCTGGAAGACCGGGTACCCTACCCGGTAGATGTCGGTGCTGAAGAAATTGCATTGGTACTGATGGACGATAACGTTTATGCCATCAGCAACGTCTGCACCCATGAATATGCGTGCCTCTCTGACGGTTACATCGAGGAGGATCGCATTGTCTGCCCACTACACCTTGCTGAATTTAGTGTTACCACAGGTGAAGTGATTGAAGAACCCGCAGAAGAAGACTTGCAGACGTACTCTGTTAAAGTCGTTGACGACCAGGTATACGTCAAAGTCTAAACCAGAATCCGCTGGTATTGTCCAGCGTGTCTAATTCGTGCGCAGCAACTGATCAATGATTTCAGCTGCTTTCTGGCGACCATTGGCTTTTTTCATATGTGCGCTGGTTGCCTCAAGTTTGGTATGCATGGCCTTGTCGTTGAGCAAGGTATGAATCGCTCCAGCAAACTGCTCTTCAGTCCATTTGGCACGATGCATTTTCAGACCGTGTCCAGTTTCCTGTACACGCGTTGAGTTGTCGTGGCCATCCCAGACATAAGGCATGATCAAAGCCGGTTTACCAAAATACAGACATTCGGTAAAACTGTTGTTACCGCCATGGTGAATGACAGCATCGCACTGCTCAATGACGGATGGTTGAGGATACCATGAGGCGATATGAACATTGTCGGGTATCGAGTCATAGACGTCGCCATAATCCCCGACATTGACCAGAACTCGATAGTTGAGTCCACTCAGAACTCTAATCATTCGCTTTAACAGATCTGTGTCACCCGATCCTAGCGAACCGAAGCTTAGATAGATTAGCGGGGCATCGTTATTCTCCCTGAACTCTGGCACCTCATAGTGCTCCTCGGATCTGACACATCCTTCAAGATACTGAAATTTTTCCGGGTTCAAAGGATACTTTCGCTTGTACTGAAGCGGCTCTGGGTACAGCAGCAGATTCATATAGGGGGAGGCTTCAAAGAACTGCCCGAGAGAGTATGGCTCTTCACCACAGGCCTTAAGAAAGTCATTAAAGTCTTCGTGCACCGGCTTTACGACTTCGTTGAAGTGGTGGCGATACGCCTCAAAACACTCTTGGTCATTCTCACCACAGCCCGACAGGTGGGGTGGAATCATTGGATCTTCAATTTCGTTTTCACTACAGGAGATTATTCGAATCCAGGGCACGCCGAACTGTTTGGCAGCCGGAAACAAAATGACGTTGTCGATACAAATTAAATCGGGATTGAGGTCACTCAGTACAGAAGGTAAATCCTTCTCTGCCCATTTCGCTGTATCAACAATAGCTTCCCAGCACTCCTTCACATAGTTGTCGATCTGCTGGTACGGTGTTAGATTGAAATTCGGGATATGTCCATCAATAAAGTTTGACCAGTACTTGGCCATCTCTTCTGGAGGCATTTCTTCTGACAGCCTGACAGTGCGCTCTTCGAATCCATAATCACTAAATACACCGGCAAATCCCGGATCAGTCAGAAATACACATCGGTGCCCCATTTCGGTACAGGCCTGTGCAATACCGACCGAGTTCAGTGCTGGACCAAAGGCACCTTCTGGAAAAAAGGCGATAGTTTTCTGTTCATTCATAGATGGATACTCGCTGATGGCAGTTCGTACAATTACCGATAGTCATTTGACCAACGGAATTAGTATATTGAATTCATACTGGCGGTCTACTACCATTAAATATCTTAAACAGAATTTGACGTTCAAATGTTCTCCCGTCCATTGTTCTTTCGCAATCAAGCTAGTAATCTGACTGAAGTTACCACACCTGCAATTCGAATCAATCATCGGATTGCTTGCCTTTTTTATGCGCTTTTGTTACTGTCGTTTACAAATGTGAACTTCGCCGATGATTCGGCATTTGAAATTCAAGTGGTCTCCACCGATCAAGCGATTAACCTGCCCGAACGTTCTGAGGCAGAGCAACTTGCGGAACGCTTGCTGATGGAAGAATCAAGTGAACCTGTACTGGATTTGAACGAGTTACAGCGACTTACTGCGGAAATTCAATCCGGTTTGAATGCAGTTCGAGATTTTGAACCGTCGATGTCTGCCATGACTGCACGGGAGCAATTTCGCTCCGATATGCTGATCATCGATCTGCAATCAGACTTGGGAAACAAGGCAAAAGAAATCATTGAAGGCAGCTCTGGCAAAGTAGAGTTCATTACAGGTTTCAAAGAATTCGATGAACTGAACAGGAAACTTGAACTGTTTGCAATTCAATACTTTAAGCATGTTGACATTTTTCTCTTCTACTTCGCGAGTCCGATCAACGTCCCGGCCGCTTTGATCCAATATTCTGAAATTGACGGGGTCGAATTTGCCGAACCTGATGTAAACCTGGTAGAGTGGACAGATATTGAAGCCTACCAGAGAAATGGTAGCTGGATATTCGTCTTCAAACCTCCGCCTAGCGCAGATTTAACAGAACAATTCGGGCACGAAATATTTTTTTTCAGTGTTAAGGATGGTAGGGTTGACGGGCACTGGACTGATTGAGTGGAGTGTTCAGGTGCGCGTGTTCATTGCACAGCGAATTTAGTTAATTTGTTCAGTACCAGTTGTTGGCAACGATCGTTTCCCTTTCAGCAGCCGCATCACGGTCCCATCATAAAGGGTGAGTACAGCAGGGATAAAAAATAGTACCAATAACGAAGAGAAACTCAGCCCAAATACAAGAGTTGCCACCATCGGAATCAGAAATTGGGCTTGCGTTGACGTTTCGAACAGCATTGGCAACAATCCCACAATTGTTGTTAGGCTCGCGAGGATCACAGGCCGCAAACGCTGGCAACCTGCATCAATCATCGCCTGTGCGGGTTCTTTGCCGCTTTCGAGATTGTCTTTGTAGTAAACAACCAGAACAATGGCATTGTTTACCACAATTCCGGATAGCCCAATGAATCCAAGGATCGTGATGATTGTGATCGGCAGGTCCAGCAGAAAATGCCCCCAGGCAGCTCCGACTATCCCGAAAGGGATGGCCAGCATTACAAACAAGGGCCAGCTGTAAGAACCCAAAATCCACGCGAGTGTAAGGTAGATAAATAGAACTGCAATCAGCGCGCCAACCTTCATTGATTCTTCCGTTTGCTTCTGATCAGCTTGGCGAGTGCCAACTTTCCAGGTCACACCGTAATTCCTAGTAAATTCGGGTTTGACTGCAGTTTCGAGCTGTTGAAGAATCTGCGTGGTGTTTGCAATCAGAGCGTCAACACTGGCGGATACCTCAATGTGAAACTCACCTTTTGAATGAGACAGTCGATCGAACCCTCTGGCAGATTGAATTACGACAACATCGAGCAACGGAATAGATTCGCCAGAAGGCAGAATGATATGCATGTTTTCGAATTCACTGAGCTGGTTTCTTTCCTCGTCTGGTAAGGACAGACTCACATCAATATCCTGATAACGTGTTGTGAACGACTGCAGATCCAAACCTTCCACTGAGGATCGAAGCTGTTGACTGACTTCATTGATCGTCAATCCCAGTGAGTGACCCAGCGGTGTAAGGGTCAAAATCTGCTGCTGCCGACCATAGTTCGTATTGTCAGTTACACCGTAAACACCCGGCGTTTCTTCAAGATATTGTGCCAAAGCCAATGCCGCTTCCTTGGTCTCGAAATTCGATGCGCCACTCAGTCTGACTTCGATATCGCGTCCAGGTGGCCCGGCATTTGCTGTCAACACGACAACATTTTCAAGTCCGGGTACATATTCCAGCCGATCCCTCCAGCTGCGAAGAAAAGTACTGGTACGAACATCTCTTAAATCCGATTGGACAAGTTCCACCGCTACCGAACCTAAATTTGATCCTGTTCTGCTGATCCGGCCTGGTTCTTCCTCAAAAATCGCGCCAAGCGTGGTAAACGAACTCGAAATTAGATTTCCACCCAACTCCTTTTCATTTTCGTAAAGTGCGTCTAAAACAGTCTCAAGGTACTCTTCAACTGTCTCTTGAGGCATTCCAGCGTTGAAAGATACGTTAGTCCAAACGGAGTTCAGTTCAGGAGTCGGAAAAAAACTGTAATTCACCCGACCGGATAGAAAGAGACCAAAGGTCAGGATAAGGCAGGCTACACCAACTGAAATTGTCGTAATTGGATTGTAAATTGCTGCTTCAAGCGCTTTTCGATACCATACTTCTCGGAAAACTGCGAAATAACGGTCAACAAGCGCACTTTTCATTGCTCGACCGGAATTTTTGATTTTGTCATATGAGGCGCGCAAATGACCTGGCAAAATAAGAAACGCTTCAGTCAATGATGCTGCAACTACACAGATGACAACCATTGCGATACTGCTCAGTACGACACCGATAATCCCATCAACGACAAGCACTGGTAGAAATGCGAAAATTGTCGTCGCTGAAGCCGCCAAAATGGGCAGGAACATGCGTCTTGACGCGCGGTAAACTGCGTCTACCGGTGATTGATCTGCAATGTAGTTGGTCAGCGACTCTTCTCCCACCACGATTGCATCATCGACGATGATTCCGATCGTCATGATGAATGCGAACAATGTAATCATGTTCAGCGTTTCACCTAGTAAAAACAATACGGTCACTGCGCCCATCAGCGAGATTGGTATACCCGCTGCTACCCAAATTGCAATGCGTGTGTTCAGGAACAGATAGAGCACAATCAAAACCAGGACCAGTCCAGCGATTCCGTTGTCGACGAGTACGCCAATTCGATCCCGCAACGCGATGGTCGAATCATCAAAGACTACAACTTCAACATCAGGAGGCAGAAGTGGTTGGTATTCGTCAATCCATTGGTAAAGTGCCTTGGCACTCTTCAAAGAATCGCGTTCACCTTGTCGTCGAAGATCCAGCATCACAGCAGGTTTGCCGTTGTAACTCAGCGATACCTGCTCAGTCTTAGGTCGCTTTTGAATGTTTGCGATATCCGAAAGGACCACAAAACTTCCGTTGGAATCGGCAATGATTGGAACATTCTCAAACGACAATTCGGAGCGTCGCTGATCGACAATACGCAGTTCCCGTCCAGCATCGTCACGTCCCAGTACTCCAATCGAACTGTCGCGGGATTGTGAACGAATTCGGTCTCCAATCTGATTCAAAGACAATCCCAAGTCTCGCAGGGTTTGGCCTGAAACCTCTATCGACAACTCTTCGTCCGGCAATCCAACAATTTTAATTTTTCCGAAACCTCTGGTAAGCAATTCGTCTTTGGCCTGGTTCGCCAAAATTCGTAACTGTTCGATCGAATTGCCAGTGAATATCAGCTTAGCAATTCCTTCATAATTCACCACCTCGCTCACGACTGGACGTTCAATATTTTCCGGTAGATCGACAATTAGCCGATCGACTGCGTTCTTGACTTCATCAGTTGATGCACTAACGTCAGTTCCAGCTTCAAACTCAATGAATATCATCGATATTCCGTACTCGGAAATCGAAGTCATGTCCTTTAGATTGTCAGTGTTTTTGAGTTCGAGTTCGAGGCGGTTGGTTACTGATCTTTCAACATCTTCAGCCGATGCACCTGGCCAGGCAACCATTATTCGGGTGAAGTTCAGGGGAATATCGGGGAAGAACTGAATGTTGATGCGTGAACTCACATAGCCGCCCACAACCAAAAAAAACACCATGAGAATGTTCATGGCGACAGGATGGGTTACAAATGTCAGTAGAAGACCCTTCCGTTCCATATCAGTCAATCTTGCTGCGGTGAGACAAACTAATTGTCTTGATTCGATATTTTGACTGTGAGACCATCATTCGCATTAACCAGCTGGGTGATTAGAATAAAGTCACCCTCATTCAACTGATCACTAACGGCAACGATATAAGTCTCTTGATCTCTGGTGATCTGTCCGAACCGTTCAATTTCAATTCGCTGCAACTGGTTCGATGTAATTTTGAATACATTGTTTGAACCGTAAACAGCTTCATAGGGTAATGCAATCGCATTTGCAACCGGTGACAAAAACATGTGAAGGCTAACTGAACGTCCCAGTTCCGGGTAGTTTGAATCAGAAACCAATTCGAAATAGGCATCAATGCCACCGCGGCCCGGGTCCACCGCAGTACCGAGCCGGTTGAGATTCAGTTCAAGCTTTCGCCCGTCCAGTTCAGCAACGGCCTTAATTGTTCCCAGATGATCAATCGTTTTTCGAACCTGTTCAATGTAGCGATTTGGAATCAGTGTGCGAATCTCAGTCTGAGTGTGGTCGTACATCTCGACAAGCAGTGAACCATTTCTGACCCGGCTTCCTGTTGCGACATGCACTGCGGTGATTCGTCCGTTGTAAGGTGCGCGAATGACCGTTTCTTCCAAGTCAATAAGTGCCTTGTCCAATGTAGCCTGCGCTCGTGCCAACTCCGCTTCCAGAACCGTAACCCGACTGTTGAATTCCCTGATCGCCGCCTGGCGAGCGGTTACAGCCAGTCGGGCTTGCTGCTCGGCCTGTTCCGCTGCATCAAATTCGGCTTGGGAGATTACGTTGCGGCTCTTTAGTGTTTCAAATCGTTGCAATGATTCAGTTGCCAATTCCAGCAATCGTTCTTCGTGAAAGAGAATTTCTCTGTCAGTTTCCAGTCGCTCTGCCTCCCGATCAATTGACGCATTGATTCTCGCGACATCAGCTGCGAACTGTCTGATGTGAGTTTCAATGGTTTGAGAGTCGAGCCGTACGAGTACGTCATCGGTGTTGACTGACTGACCAGGGAGGACTTTGACTTCA
>CAZYSR010000314.1:0-2426 GCA_964649525.1 uncultured Gammaproteobacteria bacterium | reverse complement strand
GGAAATTTAGCGGTGCAACCGGCAACTTCAATTCTCTTCACGCTGCAAATCCTGAAGTCGACTGGTGTCAGACCGCCGAAGACTTTGTCAATTCACTTGGACTTGAATACAGCCCCGTAACCACCCAGACCGAATCGCATGACTACATTGCAGAATACTGCCACTCGTTACAGCGTATCAACTCGATTATGCTGGATCTTTGCCGCGATGTCTGGGGCTATATTTCAATTGGTTACTTCAAACAGAAGGTTGTTAATCGTGAGGTTGGCTCATCCGCGATGCCACACAAAGTTAACCCTATTGATTTTGAAAATGCAGAAGGAAACCTGGGGCTCGCCAACGCAATTTTTGGGCATTTGGCTGACAAACTACCCATCAGTCGCTGGCAAAGAGACCTGAGCGACTCTACAGTGCTCAGAAACTTGGGTGTGCCTATCGGTCACAGCCAGGTGGCATATCAATCAATCCGTGCCGGACTTTCAAAACTGGAGATCAATCCCCAGAGACTCAACTCCGATCTGGACAAGGCATGGGAGGTTCTTAGCGAAGCGATTCAGACCGTTCTGAGGAAACACGGCGGCGAACTGCCGTATGAAAGAATGAAGGAACTTACGCGCGGCGTGACAGTGTCTGAAATTGAAATCCGAGAGTTCATAAGTGGATTGGATTTGCCGGAATCTGACCGGGAGAAACTACTCAAACTCACACCGCGTGAATACACCGGGCATGCTGCTTCGATTGCTCGTGGTAATTCCAATTCGAAGTAATACAATCATCTCCAGCTTACTGCCCAATTTGGGCGTTGCAAAGATCAATAAAGCTGCTAACAATGAGATGTTCCTCACCGGTGATATCAATTACACCACTCACATTGCCGGGTGAGACTGAAAACTCAAATTTAGTCGACTTTGAATTACCCAGTCCACGCAAAGTGTTGAAGTAACCATCATTACCCGGACTGATGTGATTCGACATGAATGTTTCAGTTTCGGTCGCTGAAATCCAGACATCAGAGTATCGTTCCTCTCCAAAATTCGATTCCACTCTCCGAATATTCGAGGGATCGCTCACATGTTCGTGGCTAAGCAGGACTGCCTGATAGTCCTCAAAACAGGCAAATGACAAAAACGGATGAGGATTGTCCTCAACATAGGGGTGAAGATGGCCACAATACAAGAATCCGGGCTCTGCAATCCAGCAGTTACCACCTTGAATCCAATTAAGCTTTTCCGGTTCACCTTGTGCACTGGATACGCCGGGAAACAACAGCAGGCAGCTGAGGGTCAATATAGCGGATAATCTTTTGTTCATAAATGTTCCGATAGTAAGTCGCAGAAAACAAATTTATACGCGCAATTGCATCAAATGATTTCTGGATTAGACAATCTACAGCCATTAAGTTCGGCCGATTGAACGCTAAACCAATCAGAATATCAAAATTCCTGTCCCAGCAGGGAATTTGTTCGCGTCGTGAGGCTGAATTCTTTATTCAGCAAGGCTGGCTCAAGGTTAATGGTGAAACGGTCGTTGAATTTTACACAACCGTTGACGACAACAGCAGCATTGAACTTGACCCGAAAGCCAAAGCGTATCAGAATAGACTGATCACTGTGCTGCTTCACAAGCCGGTTGGCTATGTCTCAGGTCAGCCGGAAAAACGGTATAGACCTGCTGCTTCTCTCATTACCCAAAGGAATCAGCAAAAAAGTAACGACGATCCTCCTGAAAATAGAACAGTATGGCCAATTAAAGGGCTGGCACCAGCTGGTCGACTCGACATTGATTCCACCGGACTTTTGATTCTCACACAGGATGGGCGTATCGCAAAGCGACTAATCGCACCAGATTCTGACGTAGAGAAAGAATACCTGGTGCGTGTCAATCAAATTGTTCGATCGAACCAACTCAGCCGACTGACAGTTGGGCTGAGTCTTGACAACGTAAAACTGACCCCCGCGAAAGTTGATCTTTTGGACAGCAACTACTTCAGAATGACACTAACTGAGGGCCGTAAACGCCAAATCAGGCGTATGTGCGAACTGGTTGGTCTTGAGGTTACTGGACTCAAGCGCGTGCGTATCGGCAATGTCAGGCTCGGCAGTCTTCCAGTCGGAAAGTGGCGACTGCTCCGCCCAAACGAGTCTTTTTAACATGACGGGCTACAATCTAATCCGGCCACTACTTTTTAGACTGGACCCGGAGTACGCCCATCAACAGACGATTGCGCTCCTTCAAAAAGCGTCAAACAAGCCGTCGCGAGTAACCAGGCTCACAAAACGGTATCGGAACAAAATACCTAAACTCCCAATTGAAATTTTTGGAAAGAAACTGAGTAATCCAGTCGGACTTGCTGCTGGATTTGACAAAAATGGAGTTGCATACCCAGCCCTATTCGCACTGGGATTTGGATTCGTTGAGGTCGGCAC
>CAZYSR010000313.1:0-3686 GCA_964649525.1 uncultured Gammaproteobacteria bacterium | reverse complement strand
GTAATCGATTCAACGAAACCGAAACTGTCCGGACCGATGAAACGTATGTGATGTGCGTAAAGGCCACCGGCAATTCCGGCGCCCGCGGTTCCGACAACAAAGGCAAGGAGTTTGAATTTGGAAACGTCAATACCGAAAGTACGCGCAGTATCCTCATCGTCGGAAATCGATTCAAATGCAAATCCCAACCATGAGCGCCGAATATAGATCGAAAGCAGAATAAACAGCACCATACAAACCAGAGCGAGTAGCAAGAGCCCAGGACGACCGAAAGTCACAGAAGGAATCCCCGAGATACCAATTTCCCCACCGAGTGCGTCCTGTTTACGAACTATACCCACGAACAGAAAACCAACTCCCATGGTGGTAATGGCTAAAAAATCATGCCGAACACGCAACGACGCGATTCCGACCAATATGCCCACCAGGCCTGCCATGACGGCAGCCGGAATCAGTGCAATGGGCAATGCCAGGCCTGCTTTGGTCAACATAGCAGCAACATATGCACCGATGCCATAAAACGCCGCATGTCCCAGGCTTACCTGCCCACAAAACCCGGTAACGAGGTTGAGTGACAGCGCGAACAAAATAGCAATTGACATGCTGGTCAATACTGCAATCTCGTAGCTCATTGGTTACCTCCGAGTCAACAGTCCTTGTGGGCGAATCATCAACACGATGATCAAAAAGGTGAACGCGATGGCATCCCGGTCCATGACGTGTCCAAGGTAAATTGTCCCAAAACTCTCAATGATGCCAAGCGCAATGGAAGCCACCAGTGTGCCGCGTACCGACCCCAGTCCACCGAGAACGATGATGGCCAGCGCCTTGTACGCTGGTACGGCCCCCATTGTGGGTTCAACGAGATTGTTCAGCAGTGCTACCATCACACCTGCCAAGGCAGCGAGGGCTGAGCCAATAAAGAAATTGATGTAGCGCACTTTTTCGATATTCACACCAAAACTAGCTGCCATACCAGCGTCTGAAACCGTCGCGCGCCAAGCAATACCTGTTCGGGTTGATGCTGCAAGCCAAGCCAGTACGCCGATAAAGAGAATTGAAAGAACGACAACCTAGATACGAGCCGTCGACAGGTGGAATCCTTTGAACAGTTCAATCTGTTGCTGTAGCGGTGGCTGCACGAAAGACATGCCATAGGCACCAAAGATGATTCGGTAAATTTCTTCCGCTGCGATAAACAGGCCAATGGAGGCGATCAGCGCGATGAGCGGTGGCTTGTCAAGAAGGGGTTTGTACGCAAAACGGTAGATCCCAACACCAACGAAGCCTACCGTCACCATCGCCACGGCGGTAGCGATGATGATATGTCCGCCTTGGTTGACGATGATGACACCAATATAGGCACCCAGTGTATACAGTGCCGCGTGCGCGACATGTATTATACGAAGCAATCCATAAACCAGCACCAGGCCCAGTGCGATCAGCGCATAGATTGCGCCTTGCACAATACCTTGGATAACGAGTTCGATTGCAAGCATAGAATAGTGCCTCAGCCTGACTTTATTTCGGTCGGGCCGAGGCTTCTAGTGTTATCGAATTGGCTAATTACTCAGCCGGTGGTGCCAGAAATTCCGTGTCTGATATCACAGCATAGTGACGCCAGTTTCCATCTTTGACAATTTGAATCTGGACGTCTTTTTGTACTTCACCAAGTGCATTGAACGAAATTTGACCAGTTGATGCCATAACACTTGCACCAGCGATGGCTTCGCGAAGTGCAGCAGCAGAATCATCTGCCGCCCGTGTCAGTGCATCAGCCATCACTAGCACTGCAGTGTGTGCTGAGGCTGCAACCATGTCTGAGGGGTAACCGGCCTTGGCTTCAAAACCACTGATGAAATCCTGGGTGACAGCGTCAGCGGAATCACGGTCGAGTGATGTGGTAATAATCACACCTTCTGCATCAGGCCCGGCAATTTCGATGAATTTCTGGCTGTCATAGCCTTCCTGTCCAATGACTGGCACTTCAATTCCAGCTGCCCTCAATTGGCGGACCAGTGGACCCGCGGTAAAAAAGTACCCGGACGCATAAATCGCATCGGGTTCATCGCTCTTCGTTTTTGAAACGATAGCACCAAACTCACGATCTTTGATTGAGTATTCGTACTCGTTGACAATTTCTATGCCAAAGTCGGCTGCCTTTTCCTTAAAACCGTTGGCGAGCGACTTGCCAAAGTCGTTGTTGAGCGTGATCATGACCACCCGCTTGTGGCCCATCATTTCACCGATCAGCTTGGCTCCCGCGCGACCCTGCACTTCACCAACAAAGGAGGTTCTGAACACGTAGTCACCAGCGCGGGTGATATCCGGATGTACGGCATACGCGGAAATATAGGGTACACTGTTTTCCTGGTAGATCGTGGCAGCCGCGCGTGTCGCACCGGAGTAGCTGCCTGATATGCCAGCAGCGACGTTGTCCTGAGTAATCAACTTGACCGCCAGGGGGGCGGACTCCTTGGGAGATGCTTGATCGTCATAGATGACTAGCTCAAGCTGCTTACCGCCGATACCACCAGCCGAGTTGACCTGTTCCACGGCGAGTTCTGCACCAACACGAGCGGAGTTGCCGTCAGCAGCAGCGAATCCTGTGAGTGGCGCATTGAATCCGATTTTGATCGAATCAGCGAATGCAGAGAATGGCAAGCTGAGTGCCAATAACACTGCCAGTGACAGGGATTTTAGAAGTCTTGTCATTTCATTTTCTCCTGGTTAGATTGCAAATTAAATAAAGTAAATGTTCGGGTAAGTACAGTGAGACCTGTTCAAATGCATATCGACATCTGGATTCAAGAAAATCTAATGATGCTGCCTATCGCGTCGTCAATTGGATAGAATCGCCGGCAAATCAAGTTGATTTTTAGTGGCGCATTCGATCGCATCGGGATAACCGGCATCAGCATGTCGCATGACACCGCTGGCCGGATCGTTCCACAGTACATTCTGAATGCGCGGTACGGCCTCACGAGTGCCATCACAACAGATGACCATACCAGCATGTTGTGCGTAGCCGATTCCAACTCCGCCGCCATGGTGGATGGAGACCCAGGTGGCTCCCGACGCACAGTTCAAAAGGGCGTTCAGAAACGCCCAGTCGGAGACTGCATCTGAGCCATCAAGCATTCCTTCGGTTTCTCGATTCGGCGATGCGACCGAGCCCGAATCAAGATGGTCCCGACCAATTACGACTGGTGCGTCAATTTCACCAGTTCGGTACATTTCGTTGAACGCGAGTCCAATCCGGTCGCGCTGACCCAGTCCCAACCAGCAAATTCTAGCCGGCAATCCCTGAAAATTGATGCGGTTACGCGCCATATCCAACCAGTTGTGTAGATGTGGATCATCCGGAATCAGTTCCTTGACTTTATCATCAGTCTTGTAAATGTCTTCAGGATTGCCACTCAGTGCGACCCAGCGAAAAGGTCCCATCCCGCGGCAGAAAAGCGGGCGAATATAGGCGGGTACGAATCCCGGGTAGGCGAAGGCGCGATCGAACCCTTCATCTTTGGCAACTTGTCGAATATTGTTTCCATAGTCGACAGTAGGAACGCCAGCGTCCCAGAATTTAACCAAGGCTTCAACGTGAACCCGCGCGGACTGCCCTGCTGCTTCTACCACTGACTTAGGGTTGGATTTTCGTTTTTTCTGCCAATTCTCCATGCTCCAGC